>CAMEOC010000029.1 GCA_945929285.1 uncultured Mucispirillum sp. | reverse complement strand
GTTCCATTTTTTATACTGAAAAGTATATGGGGGCACATTTTTTGCTTCATAGCCATATGTAGTAGTAAAGTTTTCAGTAAAAGGCGGAGTAGCTATAAAAATATCCATCATTTCAGCAAGTGATATATAGCTTTTTTCATATTCTGCAGTGCCTTCTTTATGGTTAAATTCATCTACATTATATCGGCTGTCAGTTGTTACATTTCTACCTGTTACAAGCACCATTTTTAAGAAATCTTTATACAAATCATTAAAAGCCATACCGCTTCCTGCTTCAAAGGCCCTGTAATCAGTATAAGGTGAAGTAATTAATTTTTTAAGCCCAGCATCACCAAACCTGTAATAAAAATACCGCATAAAAAGGTAAGAATAACCATAGCTTAAATTTTGTGTGTTATTTACAAGAGGTCTTTCCATTTCATTAGCAAAGAAATTTAAAATATAATCTCTCATTACATCTGCATAGCCTGTATAATATGAAGTAAGGGTAGATAAGCCTTCGTTAATAAAATAATCCATAAATGGTTCATAACCTTGCCTTAAGCGAACATCAAATAAAGCCATATGGTGAAATTCATGTATTAATGTAGCTAGTAAAAGCCTTTTATTTGCTTGAAAATCAGTAGTATTATATAAAAATTCTGCATTTATATACATTACTTCTGCTTCATTGGAATATATCCCTTCCTGCATAGTAATATTATTTGGGTATTTATCTGCCGTATAGAAAAACCCCAAAACATTACCAGAAATTGGGGTAAATAAAAAGATTATTTTGCTGTTATTATCAATATCTGCTTCACTGCCACATTTTTCATGGACTAATAAATAGCCTTTTTCAAATTCTTCCTTTATTTCATGAAGCCTTGTGGTATCTATTAGGCTTTTATCTATTCTATCATCTATAAAGAAATAAACATTATTAGATATATCAATACAAGTGGCATTAGTATTAGTTTGAGTTGGTGTTGCAGGGTCATTCATTACATATACATTTTGCCATTTTGTGCCAATTTGAATATTATTTGGCACTGTTTTATAATTTATGTTATTGTTTTCAAGAATAGGCTTATAATTTTTTTCTTTTACTTTATTATTAAAATCTATCTGCTTTTTTATTATATGACGCATACTGTCATTATCATTTATATTATTTTCAGGCATATTTTTTATACTTTCTTTCATAGATATATTGCTGCCTGCATTATATGAGCCAGTAAGAGAATAATTTATAGCTACAGTATTGTATGTAGGTTTTTGTGGTATATGGCTTGAAATAGTGTAAAGAAAAGCATTTGCATAAGTTGGCATATTATCATCAACAGTGCCTATATCTATAACAGTTTCACTACTGTTTACAGTGCTGCCATTATTACTGCAGCCAAAAAGAGATAATACCATAAATGATATAAATATTATTTTTTTCATAAAACACCTGCCTTTTATATTATAGTATTAAAAAGTTGCATATGCAATAAATATGTGTACCAAGAAATTTAATTTCATTGCAATATATATGTGAAAATGGTAACATATACTATGGAGTATATATGAAAATAGTTTATACATTATTGATTATCTTATTGTTGTCTTTTAATATTTTTGCAAAAAATAATGGAGAAAGTGAGAATATGTTTTATATATCATTTGGTGAAAAAGATATAGCCTGCCAGTTTGCAGAAAGCAGGGCAGCAGAAGAATTAAAAGAATTATTAAAAAACGGAGCTATCACCATAAATATGGAAAACTATGGTGGTTTTGAAAAGGTGGGCAGCCTTCCACAAAATCTTACTAAAAATGATGAAAGTATAAATGCAACATCAGGCGATATTTTACTATATCAGGGAAGATATATGGTTATAATGTATGGTAACAACTCTTGGAGCTACACAAGGCTTGGAAAGATTACAGGTTTAAATAGTGGTGAAATCTATAATATATTATCAAAAGCAGGAAATAGTATGAAAGTATATATAAAATAGATATTAGTAGAGATAATATGAGTGTATATTTTTTTATTAATGATGTTCATAATGTAGGTAGTATAACAGTAGAGCAGACATTACATATTGGGCAATATTTTTCCCAATATGTTTTAAAAGAAGATGATGAAGATTATGAAGAATTTCTAAAAGAAAGGCTTAGTAATTATGAATGTATATTACTTGGTATTGAGAAAAAAAGTGCCAGAGGTTTTGAGCTTTCATATGATAATGATGCAAAAACCTATGAAGTAAGAATACTTGCTTTATCAAGCATTGATGATTATAAGGCAGCATTTGAATATATAAAAAAATTATGCACTTTTTTAGGGTGCACTGAAATCATTACAAATGATAATGAAAACTATACCATTAATAATCTACAAACATATCCTTATAAAGAAAATATCAAGCATGAATTAGCAGTTCTTTATACAAATCTTTTACAATCTGGCAATAATGATGCTTATTTTGAATTTCAAGGAATACATAGAAATGTTACATTAAATGTTGACCTTTTAGAAAATGTTGTTATGCTAAATACTGAAAATGTAGTTGAAAAATTCAGCACATTTGTAACTGGTTTGCAGTATATAAATGCTTATGAAGCACGCCAAAAATTTTATGAAAATGATAAAGGTGCTATTATAGGTATATATGCCATAACTGAAACTGTACCAACTATTTTGCCTTTTAACCCATCAGTTGAGTATGAAAACCAAGATATGGTTATAGATGAAGAAGTTACTAAATGGATTACTAATCTTGTTGTAATTAATGGCAGCCCAGAAGATAAATCAAGTTATGAAATTTTAGGACAGATTGATTATAAAGAATTTATAAACAGACTTCAAAAAGAAAAATATGGCTTTATAGATGCAAGATATATTTTAGTGCAGGAAATAAGCCGTAAAGAAATAGAAACAATCATAAAGGGGTGATTTATGGATAAACAGTGGCTTAAAACTTATGAACAATACAAGGAAAAATTTAGGTGTAAAATAGATTTAGAAAGTTATTTTGTAAATAATAAAATAGGTAGTGTTAATGTTGATGTGCTTGAGATTGGTAATGTTAACCTGCCAACAGGTAAAATTATAGCATGCGACCCACTGGTAGATTTAGGCTATACAAAACCATTTTTACAAGATGCTATGCAGGGCAGCTTTCCTGTTAAAATAGCTGTTGTACCAAGCGAAAAATATGGTGATAGATATGCCTGCGTAAAAGTAGAGTTTACTAAGGAAAAACCTGTGATTTATGAGCTTGCAGTAACTGGTGAAGAAGAGGACACGGATAGTGCAGAAGAAGGTGATATTTACGGTTTTTCTGTAGATGCTGGTATGGGTTGTGTAGTAGATAAAGCAACACAAGATGCATTTATAAAATACTTTAAAATGCTGGAAGAAACACAGGGAGCAGATAACCCTTTTGATGACTTATTTGATGATTTGTTAGCAGAGAATGCATCAAAATACCCAAAATATCAAAGGGAAGATGGCGACTGGGTAAACTGGACTATACCAGAAACAGATTTAAATATTCCAATATTCCAGTCTGGCTGGGGTGATGGATATTATGCCAGTTATTTTGGATACGATGAAAATAAAAAATTATGCGGCTTTTATATTTTATTTATAGATATTGAAAGAGAATATGCAGAAGAATAGCTTGCTGCTATAAGTTAATTTGGTAAATATAATATATGAAAAAAATAATTTTAGCTTTATGTTTTATTGCTTTTGCATGCACCCACAGTTATAAACCATATCTTTATGATAATGGTAATGATTATATAAGTGATGGCACATCAAGAATAATAGATAGTAGTGGTAAAATAGGCTATGTTGATAGCTTTGGAAAAGTGATAATAAAGCCTCAGTATGTTTTTGGCTACCCCTTTGAAAATGGAAAAGCAAAAGTAACATATAAAGGGTATAATAAGACAGTTAAAAACTCCAGTGGTGAATATCACAAATGGGTTAGTGATGCTGGTTTTATATTGATAAAAAGGGAAATATAATCAAGTAACTTCATTACTAAAATATAGGAAAATGTTATGGAAAAGCATGCCGTTAATAATGCTGAAATAATAACTTTAGAAAGCAATCAGGCAATTTTATTTAGAGAGCAAAAGAAATATAGTAAAGCATATAAATGTATAGAAAAAGTAATTAAGCTTGGCAGAAATGACGGCTGGGTATATTCTGAAGCAGGGCTTAACCTGTATGAGCTTGAAAAGTATGAAAAAGCATTAGATAATTTTGAAAAAGCAATAAATCTTGGAAAGAATGAAAGCTGGATATATTACTATTCTTTTTGGAGTGCTGGAAGTTTAGGATATAAGGAAAAAGCACAGGAATTTATTGAAAAAGGGCTTAATTTATATCCAGATGATGTAGACTTAAATTTTTCAGCAGGGCTGTATTATGAATCTATTAAAGAGTATAAAAAAGCATTAACATATTTAGATAAAGTAGATGATGATTATGAAGATAAATACAGCTTATACTTATCTCTTGGAAAATGTAATGAAAGGCTTGGTAAATACGATTTGGCTTTAAGTTATTATAAAAAAGCAAAATTAGTAAATGATAGTGCAGAAATAAAAAAAGAAATTTCCAGACTTAAAATAAAAAATGTAGTATTATTTATTATTGAGATTATATTGCTTATTATGATTATAAAGCTGGTTTTAACTTTTATATTTTAAAAAATTAACTGAAAAAAAGCAGGCTTTTACACCTGCTTTAATTTATTTTTAGTATAGTATTACATATACAATTTGAGGTCCATGCACCCCAAGCACCACTTGGAATTCAATATCTGCAGTTCGTGAAGGGCCTGCAATAAATAAAATATTAGTAGGCAGTTTATCACCGTTTTCTTTTTTATAAGCCTGCAAAGTTGTGGATAAATTTTCTTTAATATTTTCTTTTTTCAAAAGCACAATATTATATTTTGTAATAAGTGATAAAAGCCTTGGCTGGTCACTGTTTGAAGCAACAGAAAAAATACCAAGGTTGCTAACACCATAGTTTGCTTCAAATATACCACATTCCACTTGAAATAAAGTATTTCGAAGCTCATCAACAGGTTTATTATATATAATCTTTTCCTGGGTTATACTAATATCCTGCAAAGATTTTGGCAGTAAAACCTGCTTAATATTTTCTTTTTCAAGTATACTTTTTATGGCATTTTCCAGGTCGTCTTTAGTGCTTTCAATTAATATAGCTTTATTTACTTCCTGGCCTCTTTTATATTCTTGCACCATATCATTTTCAATAGGCTTTAAAATATCTGTATAAACACCACTATTGCTTTGCAGAGGGTTTTTATTTAAAGCATTTTTTACATTATTTAAAATAATTTCTTTACTCATATTTTACCCCTTGCATATTTTTTATTTTCTTATGAAAAGAAGCATCCATTTTTGGGTAAGCTCTACATGTTGTCCATTGTTTTAAGCCGTTAATAAATGGTGCAAATGGTTTTCCAAAAGGTGCAAACTTATCAATAAACCACATAAGCCGCTGCCATTTTTTAGGGTTTGTTGCCACTTCTGCAAATATTTCCATATTTTTTCTTTCTGCATTATTTTTTGGCAGGTTGTTTATACCTAAAATATCGTCCTTATTATCTTTTACTTTTTCATTTCGTAAGTCCCTAATCATATCTGTAAGAGGTATTTTCACAGGGCAAACTTCGGCACAGTTACCGCAAAGTGAGCATAGGTTTAGGGTATAGCCGTATTTATCTATACCAAAAAGTAAAGGCGATATAACTTCCCCGATAGGTCCTGGGTAAGTTGCCCCATAAGCATGCCCCCCAATTTTATGGTAAACAGGGCAGTGGTTCATACAAGTGCCGCAGCGAATACACCTTAAGGAAGCAGAATATCTTTTTTTAGATAATATACCGCTTCTGCCGTTATCTAAAAGCACCACATGCACTTCTTTTGGACCGTCTAAATCACTTTCTTTTCTAGGTGATGTTATAATATTATTATAAGTAGTAACAGACTGCCCTGTTGCAGAAGGTATTAAAAGAGTGTTTAAAAGCACTGCATTATCAAAGCTTTCCACAACCTTTTCAATACCGCATATAGCCACATGTATATCTGAAACTGTGGTACTCATTCTGCCGTTGCCTTCATTTTCTAAAAGCCATATAGCACCTTCATCTGCTATGGCAAAATTAACACCAGATAAGCCCATTTTCAGCTGGTGAAATTCTTCTCTTAAATATGTTCTAGCCACACGGTTTAAGTCTTCTATCTCTGTATATCTTTCCACATGAAGATGTTTTTCAAATATTTCACCTACTTCAAATCTATTTTTATGAATGGCAGGCACAACAATATGCACAGGTGGTTCGCCAATAAGCTGGATAATCACTTCCCCCAAATCTGTTTCAATTGCTTTTATACCTTTTTTTTCAAGATAATGGTTTAAGCCTATTTCTTCACTTGCCATAGACTTACCTTTTAAGATTTTATTAATATTATTTTCTTTTGCAATATTTAATATAATCTCATTGGCTTCATCATTATCTTTAGACCAGTGAACTTTTATACCGTTTGCAGTGGCATTTTTTTCAAACCTTTCTAAAAGCTCTGGCAGGCGGGAAAGGGCGTTTTGTTTTACTTTTTTGCCTTCTTCCCTTAAGGCTTCCCAGTCGCCATATCTTTCAGAAATAAGTTTTTTCCTGTTTCCTTGAAGCTGATACATAACATATTCAAGGTTTTTATTTAACTGTTTATCGTTTACTTTTTCATGTATTAACTGCCTTGGGTTCATATGCTGCTCCTATGCAATACCAATTCGTTTTGCTAAAAATTCATAAAGATACATTGTTTTAACATTAGCATTAATTTTTTCCAAAGCACCAGTAATATTTAACAGGCAGCCACCGTCGCCAGCAATTAAATATTCTACCTTTTGGTTTAATATATCCTGCAATTTGCTTTCAACCATAGCTTTACTAATCTCTGGTTCTTTCACACTAAAAGTGCCACCAAAGCCGCAGCAGGTAGTTTCTTTTTCAAGCTCAACTAGTTCTACATTACTAAGGCTTTTAAGCAGTGCTTTAGAAGAAGAAACACTTTTTGCCACACGCAGTGCATGGCAGTTTGAATGCCATGTAACTTTCACAGGGTTTCCTTTATCTTCTAGTGTTACCTTTAATTCTTTATGTAGAAAATCGCTTAATTCATACACCCTTTGGGAAAATTCTTTTGCCATATTTTCATGTTCTGTGCCTTCAAAAAGTGTAATATAATCGTGCATCATCATACCAGCACAAGAGCCAGAAGGCACAATAACAGGGTAAGGCTCACTAAAAAGCTGCATATTAAAAAGGGCTGCTTTTTTAGTTTCTTCATAATAGCCGTTATTATAGCTTGGCTGCCCGCAGCATGTTTGGTCTTTTTTATATATAACTTCAACCCCAAAATGCTGTAAAAGTTTTATAGAGCATATAAGGCTTTCAGAAAAAGCAGCCGAGCCTATACAAGTTCCAAAAAAATATACTTTCATTGCATAACCTCAAATTTATAATAAGAATAATGCCACAATTATAGCTAAAATGCTATATATAAAGCTAGGGGCAATATTATATGTCAATAGCCTGTGTTCGCCTTTTCCTATTAACCCAACTGTTGCACACACTGCCACAATATTATTAATACATATCATATTACCTGCAGCACCGCCTACATTTTGTAAAGCCATAATCACTTGAGTTTTTAAGCCCACAAGGGTGGCAGCTTCATACTGCAGTGGTGCAAATAAAATATTAGAAACAGTGTTAGAGCCAGAGAAAAATGCACCAAGCACACCAATAAACGGTGCAACAAAAGTATATGATTCACCGGAAATATTAGCAAAGAAAGAAGCCATCATTCTAAGCATAGATTCATAGTTTTGCGGGTTATTATCGGTATTTAATATAAGCTGCACAAGGCCCACACCGGCACAAAGTGGAATAATAGCAGCACTAACCTGCTTAAATGTCATTTTCCAGGCTTTTTTAACTTCTTCTTTATTCATTTTATGTAAAAATATAGTAAGTATTGCCACCAGTATAAAAGGAATAATACCAGGCAGGTAAGCATAAGAAAAGCTGTAAGCTGTTTTTTCAACCCCAAATATAGGTGGAAAATTAAGGGTTAAAGCAATAAGTTTTTGTTTTAAGCCTATTTCTGGTATTCTTGTTAAAACTAATATTAAAGATATTATAAGGTAAGGCAGCCAGGCAACAAAAACATTAATATTTTTATTGCTGTAATCTTTTTGTGCGCTTTGAGAGCCAATCCAGGAAGAATCCCATTTAGAAGTTTCTTCAAAATCCCACACTGTTTTAGGGGTTAGAAAACCAACTTTTGCACTTAAAACTAAAATACCTAAACTAACTAAACCACCAATTAATGAAGGTATTTCATAACCGCCATATTTTGCAATTAATAAGTAAGGTATTATAAACATTACAGAAGCAAATAAAGAAAATGGAATAATAGGAAGTGCATCTTTAAAACTTCTATTTTTACCAAAAAATTTAGTAAGCATAAACACCACAAGGGTAGGAATAAGCATAGCACCAAAAGAATGTATAAGAGCAGTATAAACTGTAACATCCTGCATATAGGCAGAGATTTCACCTTTACCTACAAGGCTTGTAATGGAAGCCTGGATACCGTTTGTAGGAGTGCCCACAGCACCAAAACTAACAGGGCTTGAGTTTAATATTAATGTGCTCATAGCAGC
>CAMEOC010000028.1 GCA_945929285.1 uncultured Mucispirillum sp. | reverse complement strand
GGCTTATGAGGCTTGTAGATGACAGGGTTGAAGGTTATGAAGAATATATGAAAGAAGTGTGGAAGCACACAGGCAGGGCTCATATAATAGGCATAACAGGTGCACCAGGTGCCGGCAAATCTACCATGACAGATAAATTAATTGCAAAATACAGGTCTATGGGAAAAACTGTAGGTGTAGTAGCCATTGACCCTACAAGCCCTTTTTCCGGCGGTGCAATACTTGGGGATAGAATACGCATGGCAAACCACGCCACAGATGATGGTGTTTTTATCCGCAGTGTTGGCACAAGGGGGCATTTAGGGGGCTTATCTGTTTCCACTATGGATATTGTAGCTGTTATGGATGCCATGGGTAAAGATGTGGTTATTATAGAAACAGTAGGTGTGGGCCAAGATGAAGTGGAAATTGCCATGGTGGCAGATACTTGCATAGTGGTAACAGTGCCAGGTTTAGGAGATGATATACAGGCTATAAAAGCAGGTATTTTTGAAATAGCAGATATTTTTATAGTTAATAAAGCAGATAGAGAAGGTGTGGAACGCACAGTAAAAGATTTGGAAATGATGCTTGAAATGGTGCACCAAAGAACAGGCTGGGATGTGGAAGTTTTAAAAACTGTAGCTTCAAGAGATGAGGGCATAGATGAAGTTGTGGAAACTATAAGCCGTCATGCAGAATTTTTTGATAAAAATATAAAATCAAGCCGTATGGAAGATAGATTATTACATGTAAAAGAAATATTTCAGGAAGAAGAGATTAGGTCGTTACTAAAATCTGGGCTAGACCCATACACTGCTGTAGAAAAATTATGGGAGAAAAGAAAATAATAATATGAAAAGAATTTGCTTATTTGCAGGATATGATAGCAAAAATATAATACATGATTATGTTGTATATTACTTAAAAGAGTTATCTACTGTTGCTGATGTATATTATATGGCAGATAATGAAATAAGCGATGATGAAAAATCAAAAATTGCCCCATATGTAAAAGCATCATATGGCTTTAACCATAAAAAATATGATTTTGGCTCATGGCAGGAGTTAATAAAAATCATAGGCTGGGAAAAGTTATCAGAGTATGATGAATTAATACTCGCCAATGACAGCGTATTTGGTACATTATATCCTATAAAAGAATTATTTGAAAAGCTAGAGCAGGATAAAGAGTGGCATATATGTGGGATAAATAAAGCAGTTGTAAAGAATATATGGCATATTAGCAGTTATTTTTTAGTCTTTAAAAAGAAAGCATTTTTAAGTGATATTTTTAAAAGACATATGGAAAGTATAACTATTGAAAAAAACTCATTAAATGTTATAAATAAATATGAAATACCTTTTATGGAAAAATTTTATCAAAATAATTATATTGTAAAATCATTTATTTCTGAAAATGTCGATATATACACCCAGTGGAATAAATTTATAGAATATGGTAGCCCATTTATTAAAAAACGGACCTTTATCACAAAACATATGCAGCTAAAAAATATTAAATGGGATAAAATTATATTAGAATATTCTAATTATCCAATAAATTTAATTCAAGATTATATTAAAAAAACAAAATCAAAATATTCAATTGCTGGAATAATTATTCGAAATATAAAAATATATAGAAAAAAATTGTTTAGTATAAATATAAAAAAACATAAAAAACACATTAAAATATTTGGATATTATTTATTAAAAAAAGAAAATAAAGCAAACAATAATAACAATAGTAATATAAGCAATATTTGCCAAATTAAAACAATATAGAGATAAGGAAATATATGGAAAAACTCTTAAGCATTGTAATACCAGTTTATAATACAGAACAATATATTGAAGAATGTATAAATAGCTTATTATACCAAACATATAAAAATATTGAAATAATATGTGTAGATGACTGCACTCCAGATAACAGTGCATTATTAATTAAAAATATAATGGAAAAAGACAGCCGAGTAAAATATATACTACACAATGAAAATAAATTTCAAGGTGGAGCAAGAAATACAGGAATAGATAATGCTTGTGGTGAATATATTACATTTATAGATAGTGATGATTTTATTGCTGATATGAATTGTTATAAAACAGCCATATATAACTTGGAAAAACATAATGCAGATATTAGTATATTTTCTTTTTTTGAAAAAAAGGAAAACAGCATAAAAAATTACAAAATTAGCTCATCTGTTCAAGGTTTGCAAAAACTAAATAAAGATAATTTTACAAAAGTCCACTGCTCCCCGTGTAATAAAATCTTTAAACTTAATCATATAAAAAAGCATGGTTTATATTTTCCTGAAAAAATAAAGTTTGAAGATGAAGCGTTTTGGTATAAATATGTAGCAGCAATAGAGCCAAAAGCATACACAAGTAACAGCCCATATTATTGTTATAGAATACACGGCAGTTCCACTATGGCTAGCCGTGATAAATATATTTATAACTATCTTGATGTAACCCTTGATATTTTAAACTATCTTGAAAAAATAGGCAAAAAAGATTTCTATAAAGAGCATATTTTAAACTTATTATACTCACCTGCTGAAACAAAAGAAATATATAATTTAGATGAAAAAGCATTAAAGCAGGTAGCAGAAAAATTTAAAAAGATAATAGATATTACAGGGCTTGATTTTAACCATATTAATAATAGAGTTGGTGCATGTATATATGCTTATTTTATAGAAGATAGCAAAATGCGGGAAAATTATTTAAAAACCATAGAAATACTAAAACCAGTGAAATATAAAATATTAAAGCATAATAAAAAATTATATAAATTAAAGCGGGAAATACTGCGTATTAAAGAGCAGATTTTTAAAAGGGGATAAAATAAGTGGATATTTCAGTTATTATTCCATCACTAAATGGCAGAAAATATTTTGATGTGTTTTTATCATCAGTTATAAAAGAGTGCGAAAATACAGAATATAAAGCAGAGGTTATTATTGTTGATGACGGCTCAGATGATGATAGTATGCAGTATTTAAAAAGTATATCATCAGATATTTTAAAGCCCTATAAAAACACAAAAAAAGGTGCTTGTTCTGCTAGGAATTATGCAGTAAGTCAATCAAGTGGTAAATATTTAGTTTTTCTTGATAATGATGTAGCCATAGAAGAAGGGTTTTTCAAAAAAGTTATACCACTTTTTAATTATGAAAATGTGGGGGCTGTGGCATGTGCAGGTTATCAGTATGACAGTAAATCACAAATAGACGGTATAAAACTTTTAAAATTTAAGCGTGGTTTTTTTAGGTTTACAAAAAATATATTAAATGACAAATTAAAAGATAATGAAGAAAACTATTACTCTTTTGGTGTGCAGGGGGCATATTTTGCATGCAGGCGTGATGTTTTTGATGAAGTAAATGGCATAAGTGAGCTTTTTGAGCCATATCTTTTAGAAGAAACAGATTTAATGTATAAAATATTAAAAAAAGGCTACAATATATTATATGCAAAAAATACAACTCCACTTCATAAATGGGGTGGCACCATAGCCAGCAAAGTATCACAGCGGACAAAATATCTTTCCATACGCAACAGATATCTTTTTAATTTTATTCACCTGCATTCAAAAAAATTATTCTTGCAGTTTATACTATGGAATTTTTATAGAATATTAAAAAGTAAAGATAGAAAAGCATTAAAAGAATTATACACCATGCGAAAAGATATAATATTTGAGAGAAACCGTGAAAAAGCTTCATCTAAAATATCAGATGAAAAATTATTATCTCTTTCAAAATATTACGAAGAAAAATACACTAAATAAGTTTACGGATGGCTTCAAGTATATCATCTATTTCAAAGCCGTCTAAATCAAACTTATTATTTTTCTTGTTTTCGCATATTACAAAATCAACAAATCTAGGCCTACCCACATAGTTGCCTTTTTTACCATATGATATTATCTCACATACATTTGTGTCTAAAGCTGAGGCAATATGTATAAGTGCAGTATCCACAGAAATAAGCAAATCTGCATACTTAATTAATGCAAAAGTATCTTGTATATTTGTTTTATATGTAATCTGCAGCCTTTTATTGTTTATCTTCTTCACTATTTCATTATATTTTTCATAATAAGCAGAATACCCAATTATATAAATATAATATTCAGGGTAAGCATTAAGCAGTGCATTTAAAGTATCAATTATTTTTTCGGTAGATATGCTTTTATCACTTCCCTCACCATTAAAAATAATTTTTTTATTATTGTATGCTGTTTTTTTATAATATTCATCAGCTTTTCTAAGGCTTTTTTCATCTATAAAAAGCTCATACTTATCATCAATTTTATTATCTTTAAAAAGGTAAGCATAAGCTGTATTTTCACTGGCATTATAAAGGTGAGTATATATTTTTAAAAGTTTCTCTTTTGTATAACCATATTTATTATCTTCTTTATATCTGCCAGCAAGCACTCTTTGTTCCTGCCTGTAATTTTTTCCCATAATAAATTTCACCATAAAAAGATTAGACCATTTATAAGAAGAATCTACATCTATTACCACATCATACTTCTTCTTCCTTGCTTTTATAAGGTTTTTAAAGTGCATCAAAGGGTTTAAATATATTTTTGTCCTTGTAATTTTTGAAAAAGGTTTATTATATGTATTAAAATAATAAAAGTTATCTACATATGGGTTATTCTTAAATGCTGCTGCATGCATTTTCGTGCAAAATATATCAATTTCAGATTGAGGATAAAGTCTTTTAAGCTCTCTAACATAACCAGTATATATTACACCATCACCTAAAGCTCTTGCCATAACCCAAATAAGTATTTTCATATATCGCACCCTACTTATACCACTTTATTCTAAAAGGCTGCACGAATAAATTACGGTATATACGCATATATTTTATAAAAATATATCCACCAAAAGCACCAAAATATTTAACAGATTTTTGAAATCTTCTAAACCATCTTTTTTTCCAGGGTGGAATAGAAAGATTATCAGTAGTAAATTTTATTATTTTATCATAATTATTATTTAATATATTATATATATCTTCCTTTTTCATTTTTCTAATAGGAGTCATTGCAAAACTACTTCCCATAAATAAATTAATAAAAAGACCTGCTAAGATATTTATGTTATTATCATAAGCATCATATTTTTTATATAGTTCTTCTAGTCTATCAATAACAGCAAGTACTCCACCAGAAAGCAGATTTAGTTTTGTTTTAGTGGTTTGATTGCTTCGATTTTGTGTATAGTAATAAATACCATATGAAGATAATCCTATTTTTTTGCAGCTAAGAAAATTTCATTACCAAATAAATAATCTTCATAAGTATATTTATTAGGTTCAATCACAATATTATTTTCTTTTAAAAAGGAAACTTTTATTAATTTTGCCCACATAGTAGTAGAGATATCAGACCTAATATTCTTATCAGGAAATAATATTTCAGTATTTTTAAATGTTATAATAGGCTTAGTTTTATGGCTGTCTTCATAGTAGAAAGCCCATGAATATGCAACAAAATCGACATTATGCTTATGAAATAATTTTATCCCATGTTCAAAAAAATCAGGACTAATACTATCATCGCCATCAATAAAACATACATAATCACCCTGCATTATCTCCATGGCTTTAATTTTTGCATTAGATATACCAATAGTATCAAGAATATGTAACTTAAAACGATTATCTTTTTGGCAGTAATTTTTAGCAACCTCCACCGTATCATCAGTAGAGCCATTTTCCATAAGTAAAACTTCATAATCACTATATGTTTGAGCTAAAATACTATCTAAACATCTTTTTAAGCAGTAATCTCCTTTAGACCCAAGATTATGTAATGGAATTATAATACTAATCACACAACACTCCTACTTATACCACTTTATTCTTAAAGGTTGAATAAATAGATTGCGGTAAAACCGCATATATTTTATAAAAATATATCCACCAAAGGCACCAAAATATTTAACAGATTTTTGAAACCTTTTAAACCACCTTTTTTGCCAGGGTTTACACTGTAAATTATTTATATCTACCGAAATAATATTATCATATTGTCTATTAATCAATTGCATAATTTGGTTTTTATTCATTTTTCTAATGGTAGTTCGTGCAAAATCAGCACCTATATATATGCTTATATACATATTTTTCAGTAAAGATTTATTTTCTTCATAAACATTATATTTATTATAGAGTACTTTTAACCTGTTTATTAAAATCAGATTTCCTTCTGTCATATTTTGTAATCGTGTTTTGGTAGTCTGGTTGCTTCTATTTTGAGTATAATAGTAGCATGCATCAGCACATAAAGCATATTTTTTTGAAGCAAAGTAAAGTTCGCTGGAAAATAAAAAATCGTCATAACCAAATAAGCTGTTATCTAAAAATATATTATTATTAATTAAAATATCCCGTTTAATAATCTTTGCCCAAATAGTTGCAGCAGAGTTATAATCAAACTGTTTTGTAGTATATAAAATTTTATCATTATTATAACTTATAACCGGTTTATATTTTTTACTGTCCTCATAGTAAAATGACCATGGAGCTGCAACATAGGAAATATCAGTATCTTTTTGGAATAATTCCATCATTGTATTAAGAAAGTTATCTGATATAGCATCATCGCCATCTATAAATGAAACATATTTCCCATCTGCTAATTTAAGACCTTCATTTCTTGCATTTGCAATGCCAATAGTATCAAGAATATGCAGTTTGAAACGGTTATCCTTTTTACAGTATTCTTTTGCAACTTCTACAGTATCATCAGTTGAGCCATTTTCCATAAGCAAAACTTCAAAATCAGCATATGTTTGAGCTAAAATACTATCCAAACATCTTTTTAAGCAGTAATCTCCTTTAGACCCAAGATTATGCAAAGGAATAATAATACTAACCATTTTTACCTCAAAAGTAATAATAAATTTCATACTATATAAAATAAATTGTAAAGTCAATAAACCCTTGTAAAAATAATTGATAAAAATCCATGAATATGTAATATTAATAGGCTGGAGGACAAAATATAAATGAAACAAAAATGGCAGTATTATATTTCGTTATTTATATTATCGTTAGTGCTGGTATATAGCCCTGTGATAATTTATGTATTATATGTTGAAGCAGATATTACTAAATTATTCATTTATAACCTGCCTATACTGTTTTGTATTTATATAGTCATATTTTGGGTAATATCATCAACCCTTTCAAAAAAAATTGTATATATCTGCATAGGAATCATAGTGCTTTTAAATCTTTTTGTGATTATTAATATATTATATAATGAAGTAATGCTTTATACAAGTATTGAAACCAATATGATGTATAAGCCAATAAATATAAAAGATATAATAAATGAAATCTTTATAAACTATAGTATAATCATTATTATATCATATACACTGTTGCCTTTATTAATTGTATATAAAATAAAAAGGCAGTATATTATAAGTAAAAAGCAAAATATTTTTTATGCAGGAATATTTATTATATGTATGCTGGTGTTATTAAATGATAATATTTTAAAAAATGCACCATTAACTAAATACTATATTAATTATGTAAAAGATAACGAAAATAGAAATGTATATAGTAAAGGAAATATTTTTTTATCAGATAATATAAGTAGCAATGAAATAGATAATAAAGAAGAAGGGCAAATTTATGTATTAGTTTTTGGAGGCTGTCAAAATAAGGAACATTATTCATTATACGGCTATCAAAGAAACACAAACCCACTGCTTATTGAATTAAAGGATAAACTTTATATATATGATAACATATATAAAAGCACAGATAATAAAAGTATAGAAAACCTAATAGCTTTACATAAAAAAGCAGGTTTTAAAACATATTATTTATCTACAAAGTATATGTATGGTAAAAAGTTGGAATATTATACTCAGCAGGCTTTTCAAGCAGATGGTTATATGTTTGCAAATACAAGGTTAAATCATACAAATTACAAAGAAATAAATAATATATTGGTAAGATATTATGATGAAATAATTCATGATAGCTATGAAAATAAGTTTATAATAATACATTTATCATTAAGCTGCGAAAATATAATAAATAAAAATGAAGAATCAGAATATTTTTACAATAAATATGCAACACAAAAAGAAAGAAAAATAAATGAATATGATAATACAATAGTGCAGATAGATTATATGGTAAATAGATTTATTGAATCCCTTGAAATAAGCGATAAAAAAGCATATATGCTGTTTTTAGAAGATACATTACAAGATGAGGCAGAAAAAGAAATAAAAGCTATACCATTTATACTATGGCTTTCAGAAGAATATAAAAGAGAATATCCAGAAACGGTACAGGCAGTAAATAAAAATTTAGAAAAAGCATATAAAGTAGATACTTTAATGCACAGCTTAACAGATTTATCACAGATTAATTATGAAAAACAAGATAGCAGCAAAAGTATTTTTTCTAAAAACTATATTGAAAAAGATATAGAAATAGATAATAAAGTGGTGCATAAAAAATAAATTTAAAAACAATAAAATTTTTTGTTGACAAAAATAAATTAGTTTGATATATATTCAACTCTTGCTTATTAAAGCAGTTTATAAAAAAGAAAAGTTTATGTGAAAATAAAATCTTTTAAAAAAAGTGCTTGACAAAAGAAATTAAACTATGATATAAAGATATCCCTTACGAAAGTGAGGAAGTTAATTGACAGCAGAATAGGTTAAATAGTGATAGACAGCTTAGTAATTAGTTAGGTAAGAATTTTT
>CAMEOC010000027.1 GCA_945929285.1 uncultured Mucispirillum sp. | reverse complement strand
TTCCAGGTAGAAGATTACGAAAAAGAAGAAGTTTATGGCAAAAAAGAAAAAACCTTTAATAAAACAGATTATGAATATACAAGCTGCAGTAATGAAGAATGCACAGTATATGTAAACCCAAGGCACCATGAAGGAGTTTTAACTAAAATAATTTATGCATATCCTGAAGATAATTATAAAGTATTTCCAGAAGTAGAACAAAATATAACACCAGGATATAAGCGGTTTAACAGCGATGGAAATAGCCTTGCTAAAGGTGTAAAACTTATACCAAGGTAAAAAAAGTAATATATTAATAGTAGAATGGGGATAAGTATGAAAAGAAAATTTATTTTTAGTATTTTATTTTTGCTGCTACCTATTATGGCTTTTGCTGAAGATAGGTATTATAAAGATATTATCATAGAAATGGTTGATAATATTAATGTAGAAAATTCTAGAAGTATAACAATACCGGGGCAAAAGGGGGTTCTTAGAATATATATAGAATCAAACAAAGTAAACCCCCACTCCATTGAGCTTGTGGTAATTAATTATAATAATAAAAAAACTTCCTTTCAGGCAGGTAACAACTTTTTAATTACCCAGGATGATAAACTGGTATTTGGAAAGTATAATGATGTAGTTTATGCAAAAGCATATAATAAACCCCAAAGGGAGCACTTAACCATAAAGCACAACAGCTTTTTTTATGATTTTACAGAAGATAACATAAAAATAAGCGCAGGAGATAACAGCTTTATGGCAGAAGAAGTGCTTTATAATAAAAGTAAATCACAGTTTGCTATTTTTAATAACAGTGCAGAAGTAAAACTGGAGAATGTATGCAACATAAATGGAAAGTAGCATCTCATTTAACAAAAAAAGACATAGTAAATTATGGCAGTTTTTATACACCCGAAAAGTTAAAAAAATATATAGAGAATTTGATATATGAAAATATTAATGTTACTACGCTAGATGATTTTGTATTATTAGATAGTTCATGTGGAACAGGTAATTTGTTATCTATGCCTTTTAAATTTAAAAAAATAATTGGTGTAGATATTGATAAAGATGCCATAGAAATAGCCAAAGTAAGGTTTAATCATCAATTTTACTTTAATAATTTTAATGCACTAGAAAATATTAGTAGAGATAATTATCAGTTAACTTGTCAAGACAAACTATTTATTGTTGGCAATCCGCCGTATAATGATAGAACATCAATAATTCAAAGTTATATTAAAACATATAATATATATAATATTAACCCATTAGTGATGCACAGGGATTTAGGAATTAGTTTTTTATTATCATATAATCTTTTAAAAGCAGAATATATTTGTGTATTACATCCATTATCATACTTAATTAAAAAATCTAATTTTAATAGTTTAGGAGCCTTTAAAGAGAATTATAAACTTATAGATAGTATTATTGTATCATCTAGTGAGTTTTCTCTTAATTCATTATCTTATTTCCCAATAATTATTGCATTATATAAGAGAGATGTTAATGGTATGAATTATGATTTTATAACACATTATAAGTTTAAAACAAATAACAATAATTCATTTTCGATAGATAAATATGATTTTATAAGTAAATATATAGATAAGTATCCAAACAAGAATAAAGTTGATACTGAAAATATTGTAGCAAAGTTCTATACTATGCGTGATATTAACGCACTGAAACGTTCTAAAACATTTATTAATGAGGATTGTTCAAATGCAGTTTATGTCACTAAAAATAAGTATTCTTTATACTGTTATGTAGATGTTTTTAAAAAATATATACATAAATTACCATATTATTTTGGTAATCTTGATGTATTTATAGACTATGATAAGTTTAAATCTATTGCACAGGAATTTATAGCTTATTCTGAAACAAATATAAAAAATCAAAAAATAGATGATTACTTTATTGAGTTATTTGGAGAAAACAATGAAAATCTATAAAGTAGATAGAAAAACTAAAAACATTAAAATTGCTATCCCATTAACAGAGCCAACAGGTAAAACAAGAGTAAAAAATAGAGATATATGGTATGGATATTGATATCCTGTGGCTACTAAGAAGGTAAATTTTAGTAATAAAAATTATATTGAATGGCAGATAGGATATGATATTACTGTAGATAATAGTGAAAAAATGAAATTAACTACCTTACCAGATAAAAGATTTATTGGCTCAAAAGGTAAAGAAAAAGCTTTGTATGAATTAAGTGAGTATTTATTTTATTTTTATGATATGGATATAATAAGTAAAAAAGAAATTAAATACCTTTTAGATGAAATTAAACAGATAGATAATAAAAAACTAATAGAAAACAATATTGATTTATCTGTTAACAGATTTCATCCAATAGAATATGTATTAGAAGGTATTAAATTTCAAAAAAGTATAATTCAATATCCGCTATTACTCTATAAATTTTCTTCATTTGAAGTATTAGTTGAAATTGTAATTAAGGAAAAACAATATGCGATTGTATTACAGCCAATGTTGTATATATGCTTTCCTATAACTTTATTAGATAGTGAAGATGGTTCTGAATTAATAGGAAGATGTGCAAAAACAAATGAGAAAGCATATTTAACTCTTGATAAAAAATAAAAAACACAAAGAATTTATATTAAAGACATTTAAAATATTTGCATTGTTAAGTCAAGCACATAAACAGGATATTATTAGTATAATAGAAACCATTTTATCTTAATGATATTACTTATCCATTACAGCTATGGTTACAGCTCCAAATACCAGTGATTTAAAGTGGATATTTTTAAACCCTGCATCTTCTATTAACTGCCTGTATTCGTGGCGTTTAGGAAACTTATATACAGAATCAGGCAGGTATTTATATGCTTTTTTTGAAGAAAAAAGCCCCCCAATAAAAGGCAGCAGGTGCATAAAATATATTTTATAAAAAAAGCTGGTTAATTTATTTTCTGGCCTTGTAAGCTCTAATATACAAACTTTTCCACCGGGCTTTATTACCCTGTAAAGCTCTGAAAGCCCCCTTGCTTTATCTGTAACGTTTCTAAACCCAAAAGCCATTGTTAGCCTGTCAAAAGTGTTATCTTTAAAGGGCAGGTTGTGGGCATCTGCTGCTGTAAAAGGTATGGAACCAAGTTTTTTTTGGCTTATATGCAGCATATTTACACTAAAATCTGCTCCGTAAATAATAGCATCTGGGTGCTGTTTTTGTATCTGGCTTATCATATCCCCTGTGCCGCAGGCTAAATCTAATACTTTATTATTAGGCTTAATATTTGCAAGCCTAATGGCATTTCGCCGCCAGTTATCATCTAAAGCAAAGCTTAATAAGCCGTTTAAAAAATCGTACTTATCAGCAATATTATTGAACATTTCCTGAACTTTTTTAGACTGTTCCTGTTCTTTTATACTTTCATTATAAGACATGTAAAATCATCCCTTTGAAGTGTAGTATCTGTTACAAGCTCTTTATATAAGTCTTCTACAATATCTTTAGGTGATTTATTAGAAAGTGCTTTTACAAGGCATAATAAATCATCTAAAGAAGAATATTCTATTAAGCCATCAGTATAAACAAATATAAGGCTTTGCCTATCTACTTTTATTTTTTTAGAAGAATAGTTTTCAGACATTATACCCATAGGCATATAGTCTGATGTTAAGTATTCTATTTTATTGTTACTTAAAACTGCTGCAGGGTCATGGCCGCAGGAAATATATTCCAGTTCTTCAATATCGCTTCTATAAATACCAAAAAAGCTGGTAATAAACCTATCACTAAAGTTTTTAGATATTAAAAACTCATTAATATCTGCCACCTGCTGTGTTAAATTATCTGATGAATTAAATTTAGACATAAAAACACTTAATACAACAGTTAAAACAGCTGCAGAATACCCTTTGCCGCAAACATCTGCCACGCAAAAAAGATAGTCACTTCCTATCTGTAATACATTAACAAAGTCGCCCCCTGCATTTCTAGCAGGATAACTTATACCATAAATATTAGGATTGTCTTCTAAAAAAATGTTTTTCTTCACAAATTTATTTAAAATCTCTGCAGTATATGCAATCTCTGTTTCTTCTATTTTAAATTTAGTAAGTGCTTCATGGTTTAATGCGTTTTCTGTGGCAATGGAAACTATGCTTGAAACAAGGGAAGAAAAATCTTTATCTGGCACAATATCCACAATAATATTAAAAAGAGCAAAGTGCAGGTTTGCACCTCTATCATATATGAAAAATGTATTTTTAATATTAAATTTAGAAGATATAACTTCGTTTTCCATAAAGATAGTCTCATCAAGATTTTTTAAATATTCAGATATTGGAAAATCGTTTATGGTAATATTATTTTCCAAATCTTCTTCTTCTAAACCAATACCGTAAAATTCATCGTTATAATAAACACAAACTGCATCAGCAGAAAATACTTCCATGAAAAAAGAAAGTGACATAGATATTACTTCCTGTAACTCTAAAGCCATGAAAATAATACTGGCACGCTTTACGAAATCTACTTTCTTTTGATAGTCTATATATAAATCCATCTGCCGTTCTTTAGAAAAAAGCTCCACAGCGCGCCTGCCAAAGTATGGGGCAATTAGCCTTATGCGTTCTTCTATATCTGCAGGTAGTTTATATTCAAAAGTAATAACATGGGTAACACGGTGGTTATTTTTAAAAAATAGTGCCGTATCTATATGGTATGTAACATCAAAATATGAAATATCAATATTTATATCAGTGCAAAAATCTTCATCTTTAAAGCCCAGCTCGTAAATATCAAAGGTGGCATATAAATCAGAGGGAATATAGGAGCATGGCTCGCATACATTACCACGCACATCCCATATACGAAAGGCATATATATCGTGCCTGTTAAGTAGTGCATTGATTTGCTTAATAAATTCTTCTGTGGATTCTGAAGATATGATTTTTAATAAATCAAAAGTAATACTATTGCTCTTTTCCATCGGCTGTATCGCTCAAAATAGTTTGTATAGATTCTATTAATAATTCAATATCTTTAATAGGAAAATCTTTATGAAGCTGGTAAATATATTCTTCAAAATTTGTCTGGTTATGGTCTATCCTATTGGCAACAGATACAATTCTGCCGTATAAATCACATTCTACATCGTGGTGAGTTTTAACAGCTTCCACAATGGCAGGGGAAACAGACCATTTATTTAATATAACAGAAGCAATTTCTGCATGGTCGCAGCCTAACTGCTGCCTTTCATCCTGCACACAGTCTACTTCTTTTACTAAAAAATCAGCCATTACAACTTTACCAATATCGTGCATTAAGCCTGCCATATATAAAGCATCGCTGTCCTGGTTTAAATATTTTGCAATTTCAGAAGATATTAAAGCCACATTATAAGCATGCTGCCAAATAGCCTGGCCTGTGGTTTTATACATATTAAAAGGTTTTTGGTAGTATTGGTCTAAAGAGATTGCAAGGGCAATATTTTTCACAGAGCTAAAGCCTAAAAGCATAGTTGCCCTGTCAATGGAGGCTATTTCTTTTCTAACCCCGTAAAAAGGAGAGTTTACAAGCTTTATAACTTTAGAAGATATACCCTGGTCCATTTTAATTTTTGCTGTAACCTGGCCAATAGCTGCCTGGGAATGGTTTCTTGTAAGCCTGATTAAATCTTGGGCTATGGTTGGCAGCGTAGGAATATTTTCTGCCTTTGCAATGATTTTAATACGAAGTGTTTCATAGTCTTTTGCATTAACTGTTGCCACAGTGTGTTCTTTTGTGCGGGTCATTTTATTCATTATGGCTTCAGCATTTAAAGGCGGAAATAATATACCTGTTATCTGGTAATCTTTTATATTTGAAAGCACAGTTTTATTAGGTGTGGTAAGGTAGAAAAAAACAGGCACACCAAAAGAACGCTTAGGTATTTTATAAAGCACTTCTAATGATGAAACTTCAAATATTAAAGCATCTTTTGCATCATCTTTATTAGATACATAAGCTTTGCCTTCTAAAAGTTTTTTAAATGTATTAAGCCCTGCTTCACTTCCTATAAAACGAATATTCATATTTTCTACCATACATATTTATTTAATAAGAGAATCAATTGTTTCCACCAGCTCTTTAGGTGAAAAAGGTTTTGTAATATATTTATTAGCACCTGTTGCCAGCCCTTTTTTCACATCGTTTTCACTGGCATTAGCTGTTAATAATATAATAGGTGTAGTGGCAAATTCTGGCAGTTTTCTAATAGCTTCTGCTGCTTCTATACCGCTAATTCCTGGCATCATCACATCAAGTACAATAGCATCTGGCTTATGTTCTTTTACAAGCTCTACTGCTGTTTCCCCATTGCCTGCTTCAATAATTTCATAACCGCATTTTGTCATATAAAGGGCTATTACTTTGCGAAGTCTTAATTCATCATCTGCTATTAATATTTTCATGATAGAAACCTCAAAGAAACAGAGTCAGAAGTATATGTAAACTCAATATTCACTTCTGCTAATATTTTATTAAATATATTATATATTTCAGGAATATCTGTTTGGTTTGATTTTTTTAATGTAAGTACATTATCTCTTGAAACAATATTAAGTTCACTGCTGCATTTTCTAACTTCTTCGCATAAAATAAGCTCTAACAATGTTTTTGCAATGTAGCTGTTTGTTTTTACTTCGCTCATTTCATCAAAAATACAGGAAACTTTAATGTTTTGCTCGTTTATAGAGCAACGTAAGTCTTCAATAACTTTTCCTGTTATTTTTACAGGGTCAAATTTTTCCTGTTCGTTTTTTATGGGCTTGCCTAAAACAAAGTTAAAAAGCACTTCCATGCCTTTATCGTAAACATCAAGAAAATAAGATGATTCAATAATCATATCTGTCATATTATCAGTATCATCACTAAGCCCAAATTTAAAAATACTAACGGTGGCAACAACCATAGCAGTAGATGTTCTCATATTATGGGAAAAATATTCTCTCACTACGCTAAGGTTATGTATAAGATTTTCAGAATCCATAACTCCCCTTTAAAAAATACTTAATAATAATAGCATATAAAAATAACAAAATAAAAGCAACTAAATAATTAATTATAATTTACTTCATTTTTTCAAAAAAATAAACTATTATTTATATATAATTTAATTTATATGAGGTGATAAATGGATAATAACTGTATTTTTTGTAAAATTATCAATGGGGAAATACCTTCCAGCAAAGTATATGAAGATGATGAATTCTTAGCTTTTATGGATATAAACCCTGCTGTTAGAGGCCATACTCTTGTAATACCAAAGCACCACTGCAGAAATATTTTAGATACTCCAGAGCATGTGGGGAAAAATTTTTATAATGTTTTATGTAAAGTTTCCAATGCTGTGAAAAAAGCGTTTGATGCAGAAGGTATATATGTATTTCAGCAAAACGAAAATGCAGCAGGCCAGGAAGTTTTTCATTCCCATGTGCATATTATACCAAGGTATAAAGGCGATGAGTTTGGTAAATATATGCCACCAAGGCTTAAAGTGGAAATAGAAGAAATAGCTAAAGATGGTGAAAAAATAAGAAATTTATTTTAATTTTTAGCTTAATATTTAATCAAAGTATATTCATAATTAGGCAGAAATTTTATTTCTGCCTTTTTTTTAAGCATCTATCAATTTTCTAGGTAAATAAATATAAAAATATTGGAATATTAAATAATGAAATATCAATATAAAATAATATAATATGAAAAATATTTTAAAAATTTATATTATTGGTAAATAAAGAAAATACATAAAACATTGCTTAATATTTAAGCAAAAATGCAAGAATTTTAAAAAAGTTGAAAATAAGTAGTTGACAAAATAATTTAATATTATTATATTACAGTCATAGAAAAGGTATATAAAAGTAATTTAAAGTATAAATAATATAAAGTATGTATATATTTAGTATGTTAGTATTATAAAGTATATTTAGTAGTACAGTATAATTTTAGTATTTAGTAGTTACATTTTAGTATTGCAAAGTATCACAAAAGAAGTAGACGGAACAGGCCACCTATTTTTAGGTGGTCTGTTCCGTTTATGGAAAAATATTTACTTATAACTTATTAATATTATTATTAAAAATCTTCCTTTTATGATTTTTTTATAAAAAATTAAAAAAATCACTACCAAAAAATAATATTATCATATATATTACTATGTTTTTAATATCCTTATATGGAAAAAATAATATAGTAGAAGGTAAAAATGTCTATACTTGAAAGAATTAAACAGATAATAAACAAAAGCCAAACAGCTCAAAACAAAATAATAATTAAAGAAATATCTAAACAGATAAGTGTGCAGGAAAGAGAAAAATCAGTAGATAATGATAAAAAAATAAATGAAAGAAATATATCAAAAACATCATCTAAAAAATCAAAAAACACAGGCAAACAAAACAAAAAGCAGGAATTAAAGCATATTAATATGGAAGATGAGTTTGTAGATTTTGGCTCATGGACTATTGAAGAATTTCAAGTGGAAGAAAAGCAGGGGGAGCTTCGCTTTCATGAATTAGGCTTAAATGACAGGCTTATGAGGGGCATTTGCGAATGCAGTTATAAATACTGCACTCCAATACAAAAAATGATTTTACCAAAATCAATACAAGGAAAAGATGTTTCAGGTAAAGCTCAAACTGGTACAGGCAAAACTGCTGCTTTTTTAATCACATTATTTAAAAGGCTTTCTGAAAATGTATTAGAAGAAAGAGCAAAAGGCACTCCTAGGGCATTAATTATGGCTCCTACAAGAGAGCTTGTTATGCAAATAGAAAAAGATG
>CAMEOC010000026.1 GCA_945929285.1 uncultured Mucispirillum sp. | reverse complement strand
TTACTATTTCATACCCTGATAATATTACAGACAGCTATACCTTTGAAGGCTACGGCCACACCTTTGAAAACGGTATTACAGATGCTTTAAACAGGTTTATTTCAGAAGTAAATCATAATATTAATAAGCACATTAAGAACTAGTATGAAAAAAAGTATTATTGAAAAAATGAATAAACTTCATGATGAAAATAAGCATGAAGAAATAATCAAACTTATCCAAAATATTAATACCCCCCTAGATTATGAGCTTACCTGCCTTTTAGCAAGGGCTTATTATAATATGAGCGTTTTAAATGATGATAGCTATGAATATATTGAAAAGGGTATAAGCCTTTTAGAATCAGTAAAAGATATGGGGCAAAATGACCCTTTATGGCATTACAGAATGGGCTATGGCTATTTTTATACAGACAGGACGGAAATTGCATTAAATTATTTTAACCGTGCCGTTGAGCTTATTCCTAAAACTAAAGAACAGGCTGCTTTATGGCGAAGCTATAACCTAGGCTTATTAATTGGCGAATGCCATTTTATTATAAAATCTAAAGAGATAACCGAATCTTTTGGTAATGGCGAAAATGCAGATAAGCAGGATATACTAGATTTTATACTTTACACCCTTTTACATAGAATATACCCTGTGGATGATATTATTACAGATAACAGTATATATATCCCTGAATGGCTGCTTGTAATAAAACCTACTATACTTTCCTACTCTCAAGATAGGATAGATATAGAATGGAGTATTTCCTGCCCATTATTTGATAACGGTATAATAGAAGAATCCTTCGGTGCAGGTATAACTTTAAAAGAAGCTGTGTATATGGCTGTGGGTATATTTTCTTCATCACTTATGCAAACAATGCTTAATACTTTAACAGACAGCAGTAAAATAGAATATACTTCCCATTTTAATGATAATATCCATAAATGGAACTTATACTATAACACTCCATTTTTTTCCAGTGATAAGCCAATTAATGCAGAAATTGGTGATTTTTACTTTTTAGATATAATATATGATGAGCTTAAAAAATATATAGGCAACCAAAAAATGGTATGTGTTAAATTATATGCTTCTAAATTTGCAGGCAATCTTGTTACAGAGTGCAGAATAGATGATATATTTATGAGTGAACTAAGCTCTTTAATTGGTGAATACATAGATGAAAATATTGTAACAGATGCTAAATTTTTCACCATAAAGCAGTATCTTATTTTAGTGCAGCAGGAAAAAACCACACTGCCTTATATTTATACTGGCAGTGAAGGCTACATTCAGTTAAAAGATAACTTAAAAACAATATGCAACATAATACATACTTACGATTTAGACCAGGATGAAGAATCATTTTATGAATTAATAGATATATTAAATGAAAGTATAGACGATTTTACTTTATGTATAGAATCACTTATCTTTATACCTGAAATATTTGCATCAAATGTATATGAAAATATTAGTTTTCCAGAAAATATGATGCTTTCTTTTAATGATGAAAACCCACTTCCCATAAACTTTACCCAACTTTCAGACTATGCAAGAATATACAGGGCAATATGGGAAATATTTGACAGCTATGAAGATATAAATAAAAGAGATGAACTTTACAATAAATTTATAAATATGAGTATTACCATTAATTCCTTATTATCAGAAGGTAAAGATTTAACAGAAGATGCAGAAAATATAATTGTGCCAGTATTTGAATTAAATGCTGATGAACGCTTTGAAATAAGGTAGTATTATTTTCTGCCCTTTTTTGTTTTTTTCTTATATATGGTAAAATCTGCCTGCAGGCAGGCAATATTTATTTTATATGGTATAAGGCGTATTTTATCTCCAACCCTGTATCTTTCCCCTGTTTTATCTCCAATGGCATAATCGCCCATTTTATAGAAAATATCAAAATCTATATAGCCGTAATCCACATAACCTGTCATCATAAGTTTTTCTATATATATAAAAAACCCTGTATTTGTTATTCTATTAATATAGCCATCAAACACATCTTCATAATGTTCTGCAATATATTCAAGCTTTTTAAAAGTGCCTATATCATGCTCTGCATCTTGAGCTACCCTTTCCCTTTTAGATGAATGGCTTGCAAGCTCTTTTAATTCTTCTTCTGTTTCATTTATGCTACCTAAATTAAGGCCAGAAAGAAGTGCCCTATGCACCAGTAAATCAGGATATCTTCTTATGGGACTTGTAAAGTGAGTATAAGCATTTAAAGCAAGCCCAAAATGACCCTGGTTTTCAACAGTATATTCTGCCCTCATCATAGACCTTATAAGCAGTGAGCTTAATAAATCTGCATGTTTTGACTCTGATGCAATTTTACTTAATTCTGCCACAGTTTCCGGAGTTACAGGGTATTCTAAAGGGGGAACTTTTAGTCCGAAATTTCTTGCCATTTCCACCCAGTCTTCAATTTTTTTAACATCTGGCTCTCCGTGAACTCTATATACTCCCTTTAAGCCGTTATTTTCCAAATATTCTGCCACTGCTTCATTGGCTGCTATCATAAAACATTCTATAAGCCTTTCTGCAAAACCCCTTTCCTGAGGTTTTATATCCATAATATCCCCAAACTCATTAAATATAAATTCAGGTTCTGGCAAATCAAAATCAATAACCCCTTCTTTTGCTCGTTTTAAAAGCAGTATCTCTGCCAATTCCTTTGCAGAAAAAAGCAGGTTATAAAGCATATTATCATGGCTTGCTTCTGTTTCATTAAATACATTATTTACATAGTTATATGTAAGCCTGTGGTTGCTGTTTATTATGGAACGGTAAAAATATGTGGCTTTTCTATTGCCTTTATTATCATATACTATTTTACATGTTACAGTATATCTATCTTCATTAGGCACTAAAGAGCATACACCGTTTGATAATACTTCTGGAAGCATAGCTATGGCAAACTCTGGAAAATATACACTTGTGCCTCGCTTTTTTGCTTCTTCATTTAAAGCAGAGCCTCTAACTACATACCTTGAAACATCTGCAATATGCACATAAAGCTCATAGCCTTCATTATTTTTTGTTATGCTTATGCCATCATCAAAATCCCTTGCACGCTCGCCGTCTATTGTTACAGTATAAAGGTTTCTAAAATCTTCTAAATTTTTCTTACTTATTTTAAACCTGCCCTCTTGAATATCATCACATTCTGCCATAACATCTGCAGGATATTCAAAAGAAAGCCCATACTTTATCATAACAATTTTATTATCTATATCTTTATCATTTAAAGTGCCTATTTTTTTAATAATTCTACCTGTGGCATGGCTTGAAGATGTAGGGTATCTTTCTATTTTACATATTACCACATCATCATCTTCTATATTTTTTTCGCCCTTTATAATAATATGGCCGTGGAAGTTTCTAGAAAATGGTATAACCCTTGTGCTGTTTCTATACTTATCCACCACCCCTACAACTTCTTCTATACCACGCTGTAAAATACTGACAACTTCTGCTTCTCTTTTACCTTTATATATGGATATTCTAGCAGTGCATACATCATTATGAGCTGCATTTTTAAGCTTTTTAGGGTGTATAAAAGCATCATCTACACTTTTATCATCTGGTATAAAAAACCCGTATCCATCTTTGTGTATAGATATTGTGCCTTTTAAAACCTGCCCCACTCCATTTGTATGGGTTAATGCTTTTTTCTTACTTTTATTTTCTTTTGCAGTTTCTTTGTTATGTTTTATTTTATCTACAATCATATCATAAGGTAAGTTTTTTATTAACTTCCTTGCCTGCCTTTCATCAATATTTAAAATATTTGCAAGCTCATAAGATGATATATTGGGAAAATCAATTAATATCTGCTCTGCTTTTTTTCTTATTTTATTATCCATATTTTCCTTAATCTTAAGATAATACTGATAAATAACGCTCAAAAGTATCAGGTAACATTGCTACTATATTTTTATTTTCATACTCTTTTCTTTCTGCTACACTCATTGCTGCCTGCATTGCTGCCCCAGAAGAAATACCTGATAAAATAGCTTCTTCTTTTGCAAGCCTTTTTGCCATAGTAAAAGCATCTTCATTACTTACTTGTATTATTTCATCATATATATTAGTATCCAGCACTTTTGGAATAAAGCCTGCCCCAATACCTTGTATTTTATGGGGAGCTGGTTTACCACCAGATAATACAGGGGAAGCTTCTGGCTCTACTGCAATAATTTTCACATCTTTTATCATCTCTTTTAAATACCTGCCTACACCAGTAATAGTGCCACCTGTGCCTACTGCTGATATAAAGCAGTCTATTTTTCCGCCCATACTTTCAAATATTTCTTTTGCTGTTGTTTCATAATGTATCTGGCTGTTTGCATCATTTTCAAACTGCTGTGGCATAAAAGCATTAGGCATTTCCTTTAATAATTCCTTTGCTTTTTCCACAGCACCATTCATACCCCTTGCACCTTCAGTAAGCACAATTTCTGCCCCTAGGCTTGCAAGCAGCATTCGCCTTTCCACACTCATAGTTTCAGGCATAGTAAGTATAAGCTTATAGCCTTTAACAGCAGCCACCCCTGCTAAAGCAATACCAGTATTGCCACTGGTTGGCTCAATTATAACACCACCTTTTTTTAATATACCTTCTTTTTCTGCCTTTTCTACCATGGCAAGCCCCACCCTGTCTTTAGCACTGGAAAATGGGTTAAAGGATTCCATTTTTACAAAAATATTTGCTTTTGTAGTGTTTATATTATTTATCTTAACAATAGGGGTGTTGCCTATTAATTCTAAAATATTATTATAAACTTTCATAAATTATTCTCCTATTTATATTGTTAATACATTTTAAATTCATATAATAATTAATGCAATAAAAATCTATTTTAAAGCATACAATTTTTCTATACTTTAAATTTATATTGGCTCTTTACTTTTAAATTATTTTTAATATAGTATATTATATGAAATATAAATTACCCCTTTATTTACTAATGATTATGTTACTTATCTACTTTATTGCAAAATATATATTGCTTCAAGATGAAATTATGCTTTTTTACGGCCTTTTATCATTTTCCCTTTCAACTTTCATATCTATTTTAATATACATTATACTTTTTTATGATTTTCGCCTAAAACTTCGCTATGTATCTCTTGATGAAGTAAGTGAAGAAACTAAAAATAAAATATTAAAGGAAGTGCAACAGGAAAAAGTAGAAGAAGAAAAAAATAAAAACAATAAAAAATTCCTGCAGTTATTTATAAATAAGCAAATCTACTGCCTTGCCCTGCTGGAATTTATTATTATAATACACTTTTTTATTCATGATATATCTTTATTAAATAATGTATTAATCTATACTTTTCCTGCCTTTTTTGCTCTTATTATATCAATTTATAACCTTATAAAACACATTAAAAAATTATTTTAATATTTAGTGGTGCTTATCATGATTATGTTCATCATGGTTATGAATATCTTCTTTTTCATGGTGGCTTCCATGGTCGTGTTCATTGCCATGTTCGTGTTCGTGCATACTTTCTAATAAGCTGTCTTCCATACCAAAAATACTAAACAAGTTTATATGGTTGTGTTCGTGAGCCGGCTGGTTTACATTCATAATAAACTGGGAAGCCATATAAAAACATATTACACCTATTATAATGTTTATAACTTTCCATGTTTTTGGTTTATTTAAAGGTTTTGCAAGGGTTGCTCCTAATGTGCCTAAAAATACATACCAAACAAATGCAGCACTAATTACACCTGCACCAAAAACCCACTGGTGAGGGTAAAAATTAGCTGCTAATGTTCCCATTATAGTGGTATCTATTATTACATGAGGGTTTAAAAGTGCAAATGCAAGCCCTGTAAAAAGCACTTCTTTTTTTGTGGCAAGCCCTTTTTCGTTATTATCTATAACTATATAGTCTGATTTTTTTATGGCAGAATAAAACGATTTGATACCATAAAAAAGTAAAAATAAAATGCCTATAGATGTAATAATTTGATAAAGGTTTGGTATGGAACGCACCAATGCCCCCATACCTGCAATACCAATGGATACAAGCAGTGTTTCACTAAAAAAACATGTTAGCACTGCTATTATTACATATTCCCTTCTAATGCCCTGTTTTAATATAAAGGCACTTTGCAGGCCCACAGTCATTACAAGCCCAAGTTCTAGTAAAAAACCATTTAAAAAATCACTAAAATACATACCTTACCTTGTTAATAACAGTTTCTCATCTGTAATTTCATCTTTTCTAATAGCTTTAAATTTTTCCATTAATGCTTCAACAGTTAAGTTTTTCTTTTCTTCTTCTGAAATATCAAGAATTATCTCACCGTTATCCATCATTATAAGTCTATTACCATATTTTATTGCATGCTGCATATTATGGGTTATCATCATCATGGTAAGCCCATATTCTTCCCTTAATTTTAAAGTAAGCTCCATTACTCTATTGGAGTTATCTGGGTCTAGTGCTGCTGTATGTTCATCTAAAAGCACCAGTTCTGGGTGGCTCATTGCTGTCATTAAAAGAGTTAATGCCTGCCTTTGCCCGCCGGAAAAAAGCCCCACATTATCTGCCAGCCTGTCTTCTAAGCCCATATTAAGCCTTGACACATGCTCTGCAAATTCTTTTCTTATTTTCTTATTTAAGCTAATTACAGGCAATTTAAAGCCTTTACTTCTGCATAATATCATATTATCTTCCAAAGCCATGTCGCCGCTTGTGCCAAGTAATGGGTTTTGAAATATTCTGCCTATAAAGTGAGCTTTTATATACTCTTTCATTTTAGTAATATTTTTATTTTTATATAATACTTTACCGTCTGTTACATCGTATGTGCCTGAAATAACATTAAATAAAGTAGATTTACCTGCACCGTTTGAGCCAATAATAGTAATAAAATCACCTTTATCAATAGTTAAAGATAAGTTTCTTAATACATGCTTTTCATCTGGTGTGCCTTCAAAAAACTTTTTATTTACATTTTCAAGCACTAATATATTTTTGCCGCTGCTTTCCATATTTTCTTTGGCAGAAAGTGCATCTTTTCTTTTATTTGCACCTTTATTTTTCCTATTTATAACTTTATAAATTATAAACGGGCTTGCAAGCACCAGCACAAATATTACACCATAAAATGCAGCTACTGCCATATTATTTTCTATATTTATAAAATAAGTTATATTAGAATAAAGCCATGTAAAAATAAATAAATAAACTGGCACTATAATACATAAAATTAGTAATGATTTACTAAAAAAGCTATCCATTATGTTATTTATAGTTTTATTTTTTATTTTACCAAATAATTTTTCCCTTAAATCTTTTTTAATAGTTAATGCCATTAAAACTGGAGATATTAAATATAAACACCAGTAGTAAAAGCCAATATTAAATACATAAATAGATGATGAATCTTTTGCACCGTAGCCTACCATCATTTTAAATGTAAGCACCAGTGTTATTACATATATAAATAAAAAACAAAAGATATATGTTTTATTAATAAATATATCTACCATGCTGGAAATTTTACCGTTAATATATGATATATAATTTTTTGCAGCAGTTTTACCCATAAATATAAGAATGGCTAAATTAATAACTGCTAAAATTAATAATGGTAACCGTATATTTGAATAATACATTAAAAATTCAGAAGAATTTACCACATCTTTTGGCATACCTAATATATAAGCAGTATATATTTCTGCTATTAAATATAAAACTTCTGCAATTAATAGCACATTAAATAACACAACCCATATACTGTTTGGCACTTTTTGTAAAAATTGAAATTTATCTTTATTATTTTCTAATATCCTGCTGTATTTTGCTGATATGGCAGGAGACTTTTTATTTTTCTTCATTTTACCCATCATAATAATTAAAATAATTAAAAGACCAATAATAAGTTTTAAATCGTTTGTGCCAAAGCCCACTACATAGCCGTATTTTATGGCAATAAAAACTATACCTTTATATATAATAGAGCCAAATATTACACCAAAAGTAATAAGCCATATTTTATTGGAACGTATAATAAATTCCCCAAGCATAACAGCAGCTAAACCAATAACGATTATACCTACACCACTTTGAGCATTGGCATTACCAATAAATTGAGCATATAAAGCACCGCTCAATGCCACAAGACCGTTTGATAAGCCCACACCTATTACTTTTAATGTATTTGGGTTTACTCCTTGAGATAATATCATTTGCTCATTAGAACCTAAAGCACCTATGGAAATACCTAAATCTGTTCTAAAAAATATATCTATTAAAAGTTTTATAAACATTACAAACACAAGAAAAAATATAAACATACCCACAGTGGAAGCTATATGGTCGCTAAAAGTTATGCCTAGTTTTGATAAAAAGCTTAAAATAGCTGAAGAAGCAGAATAAACTATCATACTGCCTTCATTTTTATAATCAGTTAATGAAAGATATGATTTATTAAGCAAAATACGAATATTTATAGAATATAGTATTGTCATTGTAATAATACCGGCTAAAAGGTTTGGTATTTTTAAAACAGTATGAAGAAGTGCAGTAAATACACCTGCTGCAACACCTGCCACAAATGACATAATAAGCACAGAGTTCATATCATAGCCATTCATTATTAATACACCAGCAACACAAGCACCTGTTGCAAACGAACCATCAACTGTTAAATCAGGAAAATCAAGTATCCTAAATGTAATAAACACACCTAAAACCATAAGTGCATAAATCAAACCTTCTACAAATATTGAGCTTAACATTACCTATTCCTTGTATTATAAATTTGCCTTGATAATATGATTATTTTAAATATTTATCAAGTATTATTTTCTATTATTTTACCTATCT
>CAMEOC010000025.1 GCA_945929285.1 uncultured Mucispirillum sp. | reverse complement strand
AATATCAAGCCTTTTATATCTGCTTGCTATGGTATTATATATTTTTTATGTTGTATTTAAAAATAAAACAGCAGGCAGGTTTGCTTTTTTAGTAGGTGTTGCTGGTTTTTTACTGCATTTTTCATCGTTTATTATTAGGTGGTATGAGTTTTATAAAGCAGGGGATATGGGTATATTTCAGTCTATACCTATTACAAATAAGTATGAATCATTAATGTTTTTTGCTCTGCTTTTAGCTGCTTTTTATATTGTTTTCGAGTTTAAAACAAAAAATAAGTCTTTAGGTGTATTTGCCTTTGCTGTTGCAGGCTCACTTTCACTTTTTATAAATGCCATAAGTGCTTCATCTAACCTTAATCTTTTAGTGCCTGCATTAAAAAGTAACTGGCTTTTAGCCCATGTTTCCCTTAGTTTTACAGCTTATGTATGCTTTACTATTGCTTCTATTTTTGCATTGCTATATTTAATAAAAACGGTGGATAATAAAAAAAGATATTCTTTTATTGCATATAATTTTGTTTTAGGGGTATTATCTTCTGTGGTTATTACAATTATTGCAAATATTTTGCTGGGCAAAAATGCAAATACTTTCAATATGGCTACAATATTTTTAATTTTTGCTGTTTTATTTTTTACTATATTTTATAAATTTAGCCATGTGGTAAAAAATTTATTTAAAGATATAAGTTTTAATGAAGATGATATAGAAAAAATAACATATAAATTTATTGCTGCAGGTTTTGCCATATTTACCATTGGGGGTATGGTTTTTGGAGCCATTTGGGCTCAAACTGCCTGGGGAAGATTTTGGCAGTGGGATGCAAAAGAAACATGGACATTTATAACATGGATGGTTTATGGTATATATCTTCACGGCAGGCTTTCTAATAGATGGTCTAAAGAGTTTGCTGCCACTTTAGCTTTAGCGGGGTTTTTGGTGGTGATATTTACATTTTTAGGTGTAAACCTTTTAATGTCAGGGCTTCACAGCTACGGAAGTATTTAGAAATTATTTAAAAATTATTATTTTCATTTTCTAGTATTTCTATTTCTCTGCCATTTATTTTAATAAGCCCGTCGTTTTGCAGTTTTGTAAAAAGGCGGGAAATGGTTTCAGGTGCTGCCCCTAAAAGCATTGCTAAATCTCGTTTGGCAATGGGAAGTTTTATAATATTTGTGCCTTTTTTTTCCTTTAGGGAGTATAAGTATTTTAAAAGCCTGTTTGTAGTATCTTTTGATGATAAATCGTTTATCATATCCACCAAATACCTAAGCTGGTGGCTCATGGTTATAAAAAGCTTTAATACAAAATCATTATTTTTAGCACATAACTCTTGAAAACCTTTTATGCTTATGGCAAGAAGATATGTTTTATTTATTGCAGCAGCATTTACAGGGTATAAACTTTTGCCGTATAGTGTAGCTTCTGCAAATATTTCATTACTGTGCACAATGCGTATAACAGTTTCTTTGCCCTGGTAAGATAATTTAGAAAGTTTTATGTTGCCTTCTCTTATGTAATAAAAATATTCTGCCCTTTCTCCTTCAGTAAATAATATATCTTTACTTTCTATTTCTTCAAACTTTGTAATATTTTTTATATTTTCATATATTTTTTCATCATCACTTTTTATAAAATTTTCCATAAATATTTTTACTGCTTTTTTCTTATCCATAAAATAACTCCATAGAATAATATGCAAAAATTTAAAAAAATTTTCCATTTTAAAATAAAATATTACATTAATTTTACAAAATTATATCTAAAACTATAAATAACTTATATAAAATTATAAAAATTTAAAAAAATAATATGTTGTAATTCTATAAAAATAGGTATATAACTTCACACTTAAAATATTTATAGGAGTTTTTAATTTTATGAAAAAAATCAAATCTATTGGACTTGTAGCACACGATGCAAGGAAAAAAGATATGGTAGAGTGGGTGGAATTTAACTATAAAAGGTTACAAGACCACAAGTTAATATGCACAGGCACAACAGGGCGTTTAGTGGAAGAAGTTTTCCTACGCAGAGAGCCAAACAAAGCAGCAGATATTATTAAGCTAAAATCTGGCCCATTAGGTGGCGACCAGCAAATGGGTGCATTAATTGCCAGCGGGCATGTAGATATCTTAATATTTTTCATAGACCCAATGACAACTCAGCCACACGATGTGGATATAAAAGCATTAGAAAGGCTTTGCTCTGTTTATAATGTGGTAATAGCATGCACTCGTTCCACAGCAGATTTCGTTATATCTTCCCATTTATTTGAAGAAGATTACGAGCCAGTTACCATAGACTATACAAACTATCTCACTAGAAATGTATAAGTTTTTGTAACCTTATAAAATATATTCCGTCTTAAAAAGTAGATAAGATACTTAAATTAGGAGTTATATATGAAAAAGGTTACATTTCTTTTAATACTTTTTACACTATTATTTGCCACATATAATTTTGCCCGTGCAGATTTTTACTATAACGGTGCTCCACAGTATAACCCATATAATGGCTATACTGTAATGAGCCTGCCACCACCGCCACCTATGAGTGAAGTTCCATTTTATGTTAGAGATGATTATGATGATTATCTTGAAGACTATTATGAATGTATATTAGGCTATGAACATAAAGGCATGGTTTGCAGGTACTGGAGAAAATATGCAGAGAAAAACGGCTTTTACCAAAAAGGTGCACCAGCTCAAACTCAGCAAACACCAGCACAGGCTCAGCCAAATATGCAGGAGCAAAATATGCAAAATCAAGCTCAGCCTGTAAACCCGAACAATAATCAGATGGTGCCATATACACCAGCTCATTAAATATTTCCTTATTACGCCTGTATTTTTGCAGGCGTAAATTATTTTACTTCATATCCTTTGTTTACAATATACCAGCTTATAGCTTTGCCATCATTTCGTTTGTTTATATATTTTTTTGCTAAGTTAATATCTTCTTTTTCTTTTTTTGCACCATTAAAATATTCTAATTTACTTCCATTAAATATAAACCTGCCGTTTGCCACAGATTGAGCACCAATGGCTATATTTTCATAATTTACAGTGCTATTTTTATTGTATGTAATAAAGCTTTCACCAAAAGAGTTGTATTTAAAGCCAATAGGTGCATTCATTTCTACAATAGTAGGCACAATATCTTTATGGCTTGCAGCTGCATTTTTTAATTTAATATCTTTTACACCATAACCATACATTACAAGTGGTACAGATGTGGAGGTATAAATATCTCTAACAGGGTTTGGGTGTATTCTATCAAAATGGTCCCCTGTAATAATAAATAAAGATTTTGGATATTTTTCATAAGTTTTTTCTACAAAATCTACAACAGATTCTATGGAGTAAGCTGTTACAGATAATATCTGGCTGTTTATACCACCATATCTTTTTTCTTTAGGATATTTTTCATTTAAAAATTTTTCAATTTTATTTGTATCAATATTATAATCACTAATATCTATATCATAAGGAGGGTGGTTTGAAGTAGATAATATCATATTAAAAGTTTTACCCTTATGGTTTTTTATATTATCATGCATAAAATCAAAGCCATCTTTATCTAAAATACCCCATGTGCTTCTTCTTTTATTTTTCATATTTTCCATGGCATAGCTTTGGTTAAACCCTTGAGATAATACATAATTTCCCACTTTTCGCCAAGCAGAGCTACCAAAATAATAAAATGATGTATCATAGCCTAAATCTTTAAATATTTTACCTGTGGAAGAATCAAAACATGGAATACTGCCTGTCATCTCACTTACTGGAAAATATGTGCTATACAAGCCTGTTACCATCATATCAATTGTTTCTATTGTGCCATAGCCATTTTGTAAAAAAACGGGAACTTTTAAACCATTTTCAGAATTTGTTAATCTATATATACTTTTATTTATACCTGATTCGTTAAATTCTTTCGATAAATGGTAACTAGAAAGAGATTCCATAATAATTAAAAATATATGGTCTGCTTGATTATTTTTTGAAAATGTCACCTGCTTTTCCATTAGGCTGCTAATATTATCTTGGTTATTATAATTATCAAAATAATTATGTAAAACCTGCTGTATGGTTTTGCCACCTGCATATTTTTCAAAGCTTTCGCCTTTTATATCTTTATATGCTCTATTTACTCTATCTAAATCATGTATTGCACCAGGAGTGGCTTTTTTGAAAAATTCATTTTCTGGAAGGTTTACTAAATAATATAAATCACCACCTATAAGATTAAGGGTAGATGATGTAATAAATGGGAGCAAATAAACTAAAATTATACCAGTTATTATATTTATTTTTAAACTGCTTTTAAACTCTTTCTTTTCTATTTTTTTATATAATTTTGCATATAAAAATGTAGATAATATGGAAAATAAAGCAATTAAAAATAGCTTTAATGGAACATTATAATCACTATTAAAAGCTGTATGAAAAATAGCTGTTTGGTCATCAAACACAGCACCTAATAATATAATATTAAATGTATCATAATATATGAAAAAGTAAGTATCATTTACTATTGTTGCAGCAACTATTATAAAAGAAATAATGAAAGCATATGCAGTAAAAGCAATATATCTTATTTTATTAAATAATACCAATAAAATATAAAGTCCTAGAAAACCTATAGTTAATGCACCTACTATTCTACCATCATACCTAATACCTGCAAATATAGTATTTATAAAATCTAAAAAAGGAAAACTATTTGTATTTCCAAGGGAGAATACACCATTATTGATAACACCACTATGAAGTATAAATCCAATTCTGCATAAGCTAAATACTAATAAAAAAAATAAAAGAAATAAAATTGTTTGAATATAAATTTTAAAAATTTTATTTGCCATTATGTACCTCATAAAATATGGTCAAGAATATAATATTACTTTTTATATTGCAATATAAAAGTATTTTATAAACTTTATTTATACACTTTTATAATATTTTCATTGCCTAAATTATTTTAATATGGTAAAGCTAAACTAGGATTATGAATAAATTTTACCTTTATACCATTAAACTATTATTGAAAAATTTGTTTATAGTGGCTTTACTTATTTTAATGATTTTGCTGCTTTCATCTTTTTATGGCATAGTAACAACATTATCAGGCTATAATCACACTATGAAAGATGTTTTTGTAATATCTTTCATTACATCCTTAGTTGATATAAATAAAGTCGTTCCCATGATTACAGCTCTTGCTGTTATGGTTACTATGCTTGTATTAATGCGAAGTAATGAAATGCTTGCTTATATGACAATAGGTGGTTCAATTGGCAAGCTTGTATTTCCATTTTTAATTGTAGGTATAGCTATATCTTCCCTTATGATGTATATAGAATATAAGGTTGTGTCAGAAGCAAGATTAAGTAAAGATAATGAATTAAGGCGAATAAAAAATGGTAAAATAACCAATAGTGTTACTGGTTTTAATGATACATGGTTTGTAGACCATGATGAAGGTATTACAAATATTGGTTTTGTTTCCATTACAGATAAAAAGGTTTATAATGTTACAGAATATTTTTTAGATAATAACTCTGTAAAATACATTGTAAATATTGAAGTAATATCTAAAAAAGAAGTAGCAGAAAATAATGAAGGACAGTGGGTGGCAGAAAATATTACAGTAAATAATATATCTAAAAACCCACCAGAAATAACTCATATAAAAGAACGGGTATTAAGGGAAGGCACAAGTATATGGGACCAAATGGTAAGCCTTTCCACCACAAATATAAAAGCCCTTACCCCAAAAGAACTATATACTATTGTGCAGATTAGTAAAAGCAAAGGTATAAACAGCTCTGCTTATGAAATAAGCCTTTATTATAAAATAGCTTCTGCCTTATCTGTTATAATATTAGTTTTATTTTTATTTCCTATATCCATTAATTTTTCAAGAAATTTTTCCATAGTGAAAAATGCAACCATAACATTTAGTTTTGCTCTTATTTTTATACTTTCCCAAAATATAGGCAGGGCTTTAGGGGATAAAGGTGCATTATCTCCATTTACTGCTACTTTTGGACCACTTATTTTATTTTTAATATTATCTATAATTTTAATTTATTCAAGAAGCAGGGCAAGATAATTTAATTATTAACTGTATAATCTTTCCCATAGCTTTCAAGCTCTATTATGGTTTTATCTTTTAGCTTATTTTTCCATATAATATGGGTTATGCTGTTATTAATATCTTCTTTTTTAATACTGTTTGAGCGGGTATGGTAAAAATATTTACATTCTTTATTTCTTTCATTTAAGCATAGGTTTGTAAAATTATCTCGTGCTATATTTTTTATTTTTATATAATTATTTTTTCCACCAAAAATTCTTATTTGCCCTTTATGGAATGTTTTATAACCATATTTTGCCACCATAGGCATAAATTTATACTTAAATGAAGCATAACCGCCCTGATAAAATATTTCTCTACTGCCGTTTTTATATATAATAAAGCCTTTATCTCTTGGAGATAAGTATAGGAAATTATATTCTTTTGGAGTTTCTGCCGGGTAAAATATTATTAAAAGTGAAAGGGCAGATAAAAATTTTAATCTGTTTGGAATAAATAAGGTGATTATTACAAAAACTACTGTAAAAATTAAAAGCCAAAGGGGTATAGTTTTAAAAATAAAAGCAAAATATGTGATTTTTGCCAGAAAAAACACCATATTATTAGATATGGTTTCAATAATGTATAATGGAGCAGAAGCCATATCTGGTGCAATTAAAGCAAATATGGAAAAAAGAATATGCAAGTATATTACAGGGGATATTACCATGGTGGATAATATGCTTAAATGGTTTGTGGTGCCAAAAACATATAAGGCAAGGGGTGCAGTAATTAATGTGGCAGCAACTCCAGTAATTAGGGAAGATTTTATTATACCATAGCCTGCCTGCATTAAATATATTATACCAAAAACTGCCCCAAAGGACATTAAAAATGATATATCATAAATAGAATAAGGCATTACAAGCAGAAAAAAACCTGCTATAAATAGTATAAATTTTTTAGAGTTTACTTTTATATCAAACACATAAGACATCATAATAATAAAAGCAAAAACAGATGCTCGTATAACCGTTATATTAAAACCACCTAGTATAATTAAAAATAATGCACCAAAGCCTGCAAATATAAAGCGTATTTTTAAAGGCAGAAATATAAGGGTGGATAAAAATATGGCGGTAACTAATGCCACATGGCTTCCGCTCATGGAAAGTAGGTGAAAAAGCCCTGAAATTGTATAGGCATCTTTTAAATCATCACTTATATATGTCTTATCTCCAAGTATTAAAGCTTGTGCTACACTTATTTTGCCACCTGATGAAAAAAATATGTAGTCTGATATGTTTTTGCGAAAGGTTAGTATGTTTGATATTACAGGTGTTTCAAAAACAGCTATTTTTGAAGCGGCTTTATATACAGGCTTAAAAAACGGGGTAGATTTTTCTTTATCTACTATAAATCTGCCTACTAATAAGTCCCCTTGGTTTATTTTATAGCTTTTATCTAGATAAATTTTGCCACTGCCAAACTGAACACTGTTTATTTTTTCGTATTCTACCACATCAACCACTATGAAAAATGAATTATATGCTAAATGGATAATGAAAAATAATGAAATAAATAATAAATTAATAGGTGGTTTTATGCTTATAAGTAAAGCAAAAACAGCAAGAGCCATATATATTATAGGAAAATATGGATAAATTACTGCCCCACAAGTAATAAGCAATAAAAAAATATAAGTTTTAGGTATTTTTTTTATATAGTTCATAACTTAATATATATTATTATAAATTTTTTTAAAAGTATTTATTGGGTGCGACATCTATTGACGCAGCTGAATTTATATTATAATATAATTTAATATATGAATTAGCGAGGTGATTTATGCGAGTGCAGGAAGGCGAAAGGGTTATTAGCAAATTATTTAGGGTTATTAATTTATTTGTAGAAAATAAATCTGTAACAACAGCAGATTTAGTTGAAAAGTTAGGTATGAATAAGCGAACAGCCCAAAGGTATTTAAGTGATGCCATAGATTATATGGATATACGAAAAAATGATGATGGCAGTTATTCTTTAATTAATAAAGAATCAGTTTATTCTTTAGTTAAAAGAGATGATTCATATTTAACAGCCACTATGCTGCAGTATGCAAGGGCTCTTTTTCCAGAAACCAGGTATGATGCACTTGATAAATATATATCATTATTTAACCTGCAAAGCTTAACCCCGGCATTACAGGTTTTAGAAACATCATCTATTGATTATAATAAAATAGATAATACCATTAAAAATATAGAATATTTTTTAAAATTTAGATGTTTGAAAATGAATTTTTTATATTTAAAAGATAATAAAATGAAGATAACCACACCTTATAAGATAATGTTTTATAATGGTTTTTGGTATTTAATAGGTTTTAATGATAATGAAGAAGTGCGGGCTTACCGTATTGATTATATAGTTGATATTACATCTAATGGTGAAAAACCTATTGAAATAAGTGAAAAATCTAAGAAAATGGTGGATAATACTACTTCCATTTGGTTTGGTAACGAAGAATTATATGTGGATATAGAGCTAAGTGATGGTATAAAAGAATATTTTATAGAAAGGCCTATATTTAAAAATATGGAAATTATATCTGAAGCACCTTTTACTATTAGAGTAATGGTATATAACTCTATGGCTTTATATATGGAACTTATGCCTTATGCACCTTATTTTAAAATACTCACACCAGAAGCAAGGCAGTATTTTGCTGCAAAATTAAAAGAAGCTTATGAAAAACACATATAAATAATATTTATATAAGGCAGGTATATTAAAATATATATCTGCTTTTTTATTTTAGCCCTGCAATTATTGCATTTTTTGCACTTTTTATAAGCATGGAAAGGGCGGGGGATAAAACTTCTTTAGTTGAAGCATAAAGAGCGTTTATTTTTTTACCTTTTT
>CAMEOC010000024.1 GCA_945929285.1 uncultured Mucispirillum sp. | reverse complement strand
TACCACCTTTGTAAAGAGATATGCCCTAAAACATACCATGTGGAAACAGAAGCAGAACTTAGTGCAGATATGTTTACTGGTGTGGAAAAAGTGGGGCTTACAGCAGGGGCAAGCACTCCGAAATATCTACTGGAAAAGGTGCGTGAATATATTAATGAGGTCGCAATATGAACAACGAAAACAGACAAAATGAAGAACGCATGGAAGATTTTGAGTCATTTTTTGAAGAATCTCTCCAACAATACCGCACAGGTGAAGTGGTTAAAGGAACCATTGTAGAAATAAGGGATAATAAAGGGCTTATAAATTTTGGCTACAAAACTGAAGGTGTGGTTGATATGTCAGAACTTGAGGGTGCTAAAGTTGGCGATGAAGTGGAACTTAGCATCGTTAAGATGAATAATGATGGGGTAATATTGTCTAAAAAAGCAATTAATGCAAAAGGCGACTTTAGTGCAATAAAAGAAAAAGAATCAAATGGCATACCTGTGGAAGTTAAAATTACAGAATTTGTTAGTAATGATAAAACAAAAGGTTTCCGTGGTAAAGTTGGGGAGATTGAAGCATTTATCCCTGAAAATTTAATAGATATTAACTTAAAAGATATTGACCCTTTAAAATTTGTAAATAAAGTGCTTCTTGCAAAAATATTAAAAGTGCATGGCGGTAAAAAACAATCTGTAGTTGTTTCCCCACGCCACCATTTACAAGATGAAGCTAAAAAATTAAAAGGTGAATTTTTTGAAAAATACAATGTGGGCGATAAAATAAAAGGTGTAGTTAAAACATTAAAAGACTACGGTGCATTTATCAGCCTTGGTGGAATAGACGGCTTTTTACATAAAAACGAAATGAGCTGGGGCAGAGTGAAAAACCCTGCAAAATTTTTAGCAGAAAACGATAATGTGGAAGTAGTTATTTTAGAAATAGATAAAGAAAGCAGCAAAGTGGCAGTTGGTATGAGGCAGCTGCAAAAAGACCCATGGGATGATGTTGCTAAAAATTACCCAGAAGGCTCAAATGTAAAAGGCACAGTAGTGGCTAGAAAAAGAGCAGGCTATGTGGTAGAAATTGCAGAAGACATAGACGGCTTTGTGCCAAATGAAGAAATAGGCTGGTTAAAACATACAAAATCTACTTTAAACATAAAAGATATGGTAGAAGGCAGAGTTATAGGCTATGATAACGACAGAAAACGCGTTATTATGAGTGTTAAAGATTTACAAGATAACCCTTGGACTACACTTAAAAAAGAACACCCAGTAGATTCTGTTGTTAAAGGCACAATCAAAAATATTACAGACTTTGGCTTATTTGTAGATTTTGGCAGCTTTTTAGACGGCTTAGTAAGGAAAAACGATGTCTCCTGGAGAGAAGAAATTCAAGATTTAAACACTGTATATAAAGTGGGCGATGAAGTAGAAGCTAAAATCTTAAGCATAGATGAAGATAAAGAAAGAATAAGTTTAGGTATAAAACAGTTAGAAGCAAACCCATGGAAAGAAGTAACAAAACTTTTACCACAGGGCAAAGCAATTGAAGCAAAAATCACAGCTGTTAGCAAACAAGGCTTAGAAGTAGAACTTCCACTTGAAATGAAAGGCATAATAGCAGTAAGCGATTTAGACCCAGCAAAAGCATCAGTTGATATGTATAATGTAGGGGATACGGTAGCTTGTGCAGTTGTAAAAACAGATAACAAAGAAAAACAAGTTATCTTATCTATTAAAAAATACCTGCAGGATTCTGAACGCAGGGAAACAAAAGAATACATGAAAAAAATGGAATCAAACGAAGATACTGGCTTTGGTAACATATTCATGGATAAGTTTGATAAATAAGTAAAATAAAAAACTTATAAACACTAAAAGGGCTTAAAATAAATTTAAGCCCTTTTTTATTAAATTATGTAGCTTTTTCAATTCTTTATTGATTTTTTTATAATCTGTGGCAATATTAATGAAAAAATAAAGATATAAGGAAACATTATGGATATAGTTATTGCAATTATAGTGCTTGGAGTGCTTGTTTTTGTTCACGAATTAGGGCATTTTCTTGTGGCAAAATGGGCAAATGTATATGTGGAAAAGTTTTCCATAGGTTTTGGCCCTGTGCTTATTAGTAAAAAATATGGCGAAACAGAGTATGCTCTTTCTGCACTGCCCCTGGGTGGTTATGTTAAAATGTATGGAGAGCAAAATGATGATGAGCCAGGCAAGGAAACTTACGACCCGGCGAAAGAGGGCAGGTCTTTTAAAGATAAATCTGCATGGCATAAGGCTGCCATAATACTTGCAGGCCCTCTTTTTAATGTAATATTTGCAATTATTATTTTTTGGGCTTTATATATGAGTGGTATTCCTTCTTTTAGTGCTGTTGTGGGAGATGTGGAAAAAGGCTCTGTGGCAGAAACAGCGGGGCTTAAAACTGGCGATGTAATAGTTTCAGTTAATAACGAAAAAATACGCTCATGGAATGAATTTGCATCTATTATTGCAGAAAAACCCAATGAAAAAGTAGAGATAGGCTTAAGTGATAATAGGAAAATTTCCTTAACAGTTGCAGAAAAAGAAACGGATAATATTTTTGGAGATAAGGAAAAAATAGGCTTTATTGGTGCAGCACTGCAGATTGATGCAGTAATAGGCGAAGTTCTTCCTGCAAGTATTGCTGAAAAAGCAGGCTTTTTGAAAAATGATAAGATTTTAAGTATTAATGGAGAAAAAATATCTTCTTGGTCTAATTCTGCCACATATATAAGGGGCAACCCAGAAAAAGAGCTGGTGGTGGAAGTGGAGCGAAATGGAAGCATTGTTTCATTAAAAGTAACACCGGAAGCTAAAACTCAAAATGTAGACGGCAAAGAAACAACCATAGGTTTAATTGGTATTGCTCCAGTTAGTGGAAATACTACGGTGCATTATGGGCCGATAGCTGCAATGGGTATGGGCTTAGAAAAATCTTATGAGCTTACTAAAATGATATATATAGGCTTTGCAAAATTAATTAAGCAGGAAATACCTTCTGATTCTTTAGGTGGGCCTATATTAATAGTGCAGACAGCAGCCCAGTCTGCTGATTCTGGTTTTTCAACACTGCTTATATTTATGGCTGCTATTAGTATAAACCTAGCAGTGTTTAATTTACTGCCAATACCTGTTTTAGACGGCGGCCAGCTGGCTATTATTACAGCAGAAGGTGTTATGGGGCGGCCAATAGGGGAAAAAGCCATGGGAGCTTTCCAAATGTTTGGGCTTTTAGTGATATTTTCTTTAATGGTCTTTGCTTTTTATAATGATATAATGCGGTTAATAAGATAATATGAAAAAAGCCTGAAAAGATTTAATTTTTCAGGCTTTTTATTTGTTAGATTTTACTGCTTTTTAAAGATGGGAATTGTTTTGCATAAGACATAATCTCTGCAAAATAATCACCAGATAATATTTTAATAACAAACATGGTAACATCTTCTATGGAGATTTTATCTTCATCTGCATGCCATTGTTTAAATGCCATGGTTAGCCCGCCTGCAATAAATGAGTTTGCAACACTGTTCCCAACAGAAATAGAGCCTCTTTCATAAAGTATAGTTTTATCTAAATGTTCTTTTAAAATATCTGTCAGTATACCGCCTAAAACTTCGCTGGAATAAAGCTGTGAAAGTTTATCATCTTCTGTAATGCCAAGTAAGAAGAATAATATTAAATCGTAAAGTGAGTTTACACCATTTGTTTTTGCCTGCCTTCTCCATTCTGCAAAAGTTTCTGACAAGTAAAACCTGATAACATCTTCTTTTGTGCCATATAATGAATAAAATGTCTGCCGTGAAATACCGGCTTTTGTGCATATTTCTTTAATAGATACATCATAATAGGCTTTTTCTTGAAGTAGTTTAAAAAAAGATTCTGCTATCAACTTCTGAGACTTAACTGCTGTCTTATGTTTACCTGTATACATAAATAATATAACCCCCTTATCTATAATGCTACTAAGTGGTTAACTAAACAACTCCTAGTATTATAATGTAAAAAAAAATAATAAGCAATAGTTATTAAAAAACATAATTATAAAATCTTATTTTTTAATAATAAAAAATATATATAGAAAAATAAAAATTATTATAGTAAAATGTAATGTAATAGTATATAATCGCAAAATCAATAAGATTATTTTTATATGAGGTATAAAATGCTTAAAAAATATCTAATTACTCCGGGACCAACAGCCGTTCCAGAACAAGTGCTTCTTGATATGGCACGCCCTATGATTCACCATCGAACACCAGAATTTGAAGCTATCTTTAAAGAAGCAAGGCAGGGCTTAAAAAAAGTTTTTAAAACAGAGCAGGAGCCTTTAATACTTGCCAGCAGTGGCACAGGTGCTATGGAGGCTGCCGTTGTAAACACATTAAACAGGGAAGATAAAGTGCTTGTTATAAACGGCGGTAAATTTGGAGAGCGTTGGATAAAAATATGCCAGACTTACGGTATAGAAGTTTCCACCATTGATTTAGAATGGGGAAGCTCTGTAAAAGCTGAAGATGTTAAAGCATTTTTAGATAAAAACCCAGATACAAAAGCCGTATTTGTGCAGGGCAGTGAAACATCTACAACAGTATATCACCCTGTAAAAGAACTGGCTGCAGTTACAAAAAATCTACCTGAAACTTTACTTGTAGTAGATGGTATTACAAGTGCAGGGGTGCATGATACCAGGTTTGATGAATGGGGTATAGATATTTTAATTACAGGAAGCCAAAAAGCATTTATGCTGCCGCCAGGTTTAGCTTTTATTACATTAAGCCAAAAAGCATGGAATATGGCAGAAACTTCAAGACTTCCAAAGTTTTACTTTAATTTAAAAACAGAGCTTAAAAACCAGCTGAAAAATACTACTGCATGGACAGCAGGTGTTAGCTTAATTATAGGTCTTAAAACTGTAATAGATATGATGGAAAAAGAAGGCATAGATAATGTTTTCAAACGCCATGAAATAAATGCAGAAGCCACAAGGCAGGCAGTAAAAGCTTTAGGGTTAAAACTTTTAGCAAAAGATTTACCTTCTAATGCTGCAACTGGCTGTTTTTTACCTGAAAATATAGACGGCAAAGCATTTGTTAAATATTTAAGAGATAAATGCGGCATATCTTTAGCAGGGGGTCAGGACCATTTAGCAGGTAAAATATTACGCATATCTCACCTTGGATACCATGATGCTTTTGATACTATAACAGCTATCAGTGCCATAGAAATGGGGCTTTTAAAATTTGGTGCAAATATAGAGCTTGGTAAAGGTGTGGCAGCTGCTCAAAAAGTATTAATGGGAGAAATGCCGGAAATATGATAAATACAGGGCAAGACCAAAGCATAGAAAGAAGCAACAGAGTAGAGCAGGCTTTAAAGATTATAGATAATACCCTAAACCAGTATGGCTATATAGAGTTAAGCCTGCCAATATATGAATATTACGATTTACTTTCAGATACTGTATTTAATTTTTCAGATGAAAGTATTATCCGTTTTATAGACAGGCACACAGGCAAAACTTTAGTGCTTCGCCCAGACTTTACACCACAGGTTTGCAGAATAGTAAGCGGTATAGATAATATAACACTTCCTTTTCGTGCAAGCTATAAAGGCTCAGTTTTTCGTTCTGTGGAAAAAGACAGGGGCATAAAAAGCGAAGAAAACCAAACAGGCTGGGAAATATTTGGGGAAGAAAGTCTTTATGCAGATATGGAAATAGTGCTTGTATGCTATGATGCACTAAAAAATCTTGGGTTAAAAGGTTTTTCTTTCACCTTTGCAGATACTGTTTTTATTACAAAACTAAAAAGCCACTTAAAGGAAAAAGGCGACTTAATATTAAAAACAGTTTCCCAAAGGCGAGTGCGTGATGTGAAAAAAATACTAGAAAATACAGACTTAAACCCGCACATAAAAGCTTTTGTGGAAAAACTGCCTTTAAGTTTTGGTAAAAAAGATGTTCTAGATGAGCTTATAAAATTAAGTGATACTTTTGATAAAGAAATATCTATACGCCTAAAAACCATAAAAACCTTAATGGAAAACTTAATAGAATACGGCATAAGTGAAGATATGCTGATATTTGACGGCGGCGAATCAAAAGGCCTTGATTATTACACAGGCATACACTTTGAAATAGTCCATGAAAATTTTGGGGCAGTTTTAGGCGGCGGCGGCAGGTATGATACATTAATGGCAAAATTTGGTAAAGATATTACTGCCTGCGGTGCTGCATTAAATATAGATAATTTGCTGTATTTTCCAATATGCAGCGTAAGTGCAAAAATGTATGACTACCTAATATTAGGTGAAGAAAACTTTAAAAAAGCCATAGAATTACGCAGGGAAGGTAAAAGTGTAATATTTGTGGCAGATAGAAATAAAAAAGATATATTTGGAAGTAGCTATACTTTTAAAAATATAATTTAATGGGGGAAATGATGAGCTGTTCAGCAGTACTTGGAGCCCAGTGGGGCGATGAAGGAAAGGGAAAAATAGTTGATATGTATTCAGAGCAGGCAGACGTGGTGGTTAGATACCAAGGCGGACACAATGCAGGCCACACTGTTTGGGTAGACGGTGTAAAATACATACTTCGCCTTATACCATCAGGTATTATCCATGAAAACACTATAAACATAATAGGCAACGGCACAGTAATAGAGCTGGATGCTTTATTTAAAGAAATAAATGAGCTTAAAGAAAAAGGCGTAAAATTTGACGGCAGGTTTTATATAAGCGATAGAGCCCATGTGATTATGCCATACCATATATTCTTTGATAAACATAAGGAAGAATTAAAAGGTGCAAATAAAATAGGCACAACAGGCAGAGGCATAGGCCCTACATATATGGATAAAACAGCTAGAAACGGTATAAGAATAGGCGATTTATTTAATGAAAAAATATTAGGAGAAAAAATAAAAACTAATATAGATGAGCTAAATAAATATGCAGTAAAAGCCTATGGAATATCACCAATTAATATTGATGAAGCAACAGCTTACTGCAAAAGGCATGTAAATGATTTAAAAAACTACGTAACAGATACATCATACCTTATAAATAAATTAATATCAGAAGGTAAAAAAGTAATGCTTGAAGGCGCTCAAGGCACAATGCTTGATGTGGATTTTGGTACATACCCATTTGTAACATCATCAAACGGCACAGCAGGTGGAGCATGCACAGGCACAGGTATATCCCCAAGAAAAATTTCCTGTATAGCTGGCGTTATGAAAGCATACACTACAAGGGTAGGAAGTGGACCTTTCCCAACAGAGCTTTTTGATGAAGACGGAGAAGCTTTAAGGGCAGCAGGCCATGAATTTGGTGCTGTTACTGGCAGGCCAAGAAGATGCGGCTGGCTAGATTTAGTTGCAGCAAAATATGCAGTTATGATTAACGGGCTTGATTATATAGCACTTACTAAAATGGATGTGCTTGATAATATGCCTACAATAAAAGTATGCACAGCTTATGAAATAGATGGCAAAATAGTAGAGCAGTTTCCTGCAGATATTGAATGCCTGGAAAAAATAAAACCAGTATATAAAGAATTTAAAGGCTGGCAAACAGACCTTACAAAAACTAAAAAAATAGAAGATTTACCAAAGGAAGCAAAAGAATATATTGATTTTATATCAGAATATTTAGGTGTTCCATATTGTGTAGTTTCTGTTGGCACAGATAGAAGCCAGACAATAGTATTAAACGAAATCTTTAAATAACAATAAGGGGGGATTAAATTTTCCCCCTTATTTATTTGTTAAATGGATTTAAAAGACGAGAAACTACAGGACCCATAGAGTTTAAATTTTCAGTAATCCCGCGGATACTTTTTTGAATACGCAAGGCCCTTGGAAGCACAAAAAGCATAGGTGCAAAATAATCATCAAGATCTATATTATTATTTAACATTATTTCTGTATTTTTTATAAAGCCAGCATCATCAAACTCAATAGTGTATTCTCCACTGTGGTTTTTCATATCCTTAAAACTATTATTAGATATTTCATTAAGATATTCTATATGTTTATCACTTAAAGTTACCATAAACTTAATAATTTTATTTTTACTGTTAATTTTAAAAATAGAGCCATTTTGAAGTGTAATAGAAATATAAGATAAAAAAGTTCTTTATTATTATAGTATATCATTTGGTATGCAACATATGACTGAAAAGCAGAATGAATAGAATAATGATTTCTATAAACTTTATCAGCAGAAAGAAGAATAGTTGTTATAAAATTAATGAAATTAAAAGGTTTATTAGTTTTAAAAATATTAAAATGGCTTTCCTTTAAAGAATAAGATTCATAAGAATATTCATCATAAAGCTCATTTTTATAATATCTTCTAGCAGCAGCTAAATCACCATTTTTAAAATCAAGAAGAAAGATACCAAGTCCTGCAGTATTTAGACCATAGGAAATTTTAATAGTTTTCTTTTTAAGGATAATCTTTTTAATAAATTTAATACCGCCTTTATTAAGATATTCATATTCTAGAGGGTAAAAATGTTTTTTAGTAGTTTCTGCAGAAAGCTTTTCTTTACCAGAAAAAAGTCTATTAATATTAGAAAAAAATTCTTAAAAAATAAGAAACTTTATAAATATTCATAAATCAACTCATAAATATAATTATAAAAAATATTTAATAAGGTATGAAAAATCAAGAAAAAAAGGCATATTTAAAGCTTATAAAAATTTTTTTTAAAAAAAATAAAAAAAGTTGTTGACTTTTATATTTTACTCTGTTATATAATAACTCCACCCAAGAGTAGCCAAGATTTTGGGTAGGAAGATGAGCCGTTAGCTCAGACGGTAGAGCAATTGCCTTTTAAGCAATGGGTCATTGGTTCGATCCCAATACGGCTCACCATTTTACAATTTATTTAGATGACCCGTTCGTCTAGCTTGGCCTAGGACATCGGCCTTTCACGCCGACAACAGGGGTTCAAATCCCCTACGGGTCGCTTTTCAACGGACGGTTAGCTCAGCTGGGAGAGCATCGGCCTTACAAGCCGAGGGTCAC
>CAMEOC010000023.1 GCA_945929285.1 uncultured Mucispirillum sp. | reverse complement strand
TTTAAAAAAATTATATACAATTATATCTTTTTTGCATACCTACAACTATGTATTTTCATATATATTTGATGTATCGTGAATATTTCATTATACTATCTTTGCGAAATTTATAATCTTCACTACAAAAAGACAAATAAAGCAAAATAAAAGCATTATATTCATCTTCATTTATAATTTCTTTATCTCTTTTAAAATTATTATAACGGCTTTTTGCACTTTCAAAATATCTAAAAGTACAATCCATTGGTATTAACTAATAAAGATTTATTGATTTTTTGAGCCTCTATGCCACCATTGCATATTCTAAATCTTTACAGATATTTTTATAGGCTCTGTAATCACTTGGCATCATTCCTATCGTAACCATTTTCTTAGCATCTTTATAAATTGCGACGAGATGCTTTTTTCAATTTTCAAATATAAACCCTTGTCTTGTATATATTTTCATTACTTCTTTAATCATTTTTTTCATATTCTTACTCCTTTTTGTTAGTGGGTAGAACTACCCACTGTTATGATTTACCTTTTTGATTAGGGTTTAACTGTTTGCCCCTGTTACCTTGATTTTGACTATACTGCTTATTCACTCCATTTGTACCTTTGTTAGGATTTTGAATGTTAGCAGCATTGTCTTTTGGTGACATTAGTTTACTCATAAAACCACCTCCATATATTAATATTATTGACATCAAAAGAACAATACAATATAGTATAGTATATAATGGTTTATTATACACTATAATAAAATAGTATTAACTTCACTTGTCTATAACCTATTCTTTAATGCCATATTATTAAACTAATAAAAGCAATTGAATCTTATAGCAAAATTTAACAATAAATTTATTATTATACTGTCTGCAAACTGCATTTGCTCTTAATCAGTATTGAACAGTAGTATTACCATTTTATGACATCAGCATATCCATAACATCCTCCATAAACTCAAGTTTTAATAACTATAGAGTTTAACAAATTCCAACATGCCCACCTAAGTCATGTATTACATACATAAAATATATGAAAGCATATTATTCCATCATACTTACATTGTTTAAAATCAGAATTTATACATACAAAATATTATAAGTACAAAAACATACAACAACATAAACAATGCAAATATAAGTTACGGATGAGTTATCAAAAAATTTCAAAAAATGAACCAATTGAAAATGTATGATAAACTACGATAATCAATCCTCAATAATAGAACGATAAAATAATAGGCTATTTTATCTGGATTATGTAACGATTATCCCATCTATAATGTTTATACACTATATTCAAAAAAATACAAGCACTTTTTTACGTTTTTATTTTTTACAATTAAATAAAATCATAGCAATATGACATAAGATATATTTATTAAAATAAAAGAAAATAAGTTTCATAATGATATATATGTAACTCTAAAATATAACATTAATTATAACTTGTATAATATATACCTTCCTGCCAGCTTGAAAACACTATCTAGATTGTTTATACATATTATTCTTTTCTACAACACTTTTTAAAAATGCTGGTTCATAACCATATTCTTCTGCCTGATATATTATGGAAGCAATATCTTTTGGAAGACAAGAACCTCCATAGCCTCTATTTTCAGGATATACAAATGTGTGAAATGGACCAATACGTTCATCAGCAAGCCACATTTCTCTAGCTCTATTATAGTTTACTCCCAGTTTTTCTGCTATATCATACATTTCATTACAAAAAGTTACTTTAGCAGCAAAAAAAGCATTTTCCATATATTTTGCAAACTCAACATTTTTAGCTGAATCTTGATATATTTTTATAGATGAATTATAAACCTGCTGATAAACATGTACTGCCATATTTACAGCCTTTTCACTGCCGCCTAGAGATATCCAATGTCTTGACAATAATTCTGCATATGGATGATGAACTGTTTCCCCATAATATTCTGGCTGAAATACTATATTTTTATTATACTTTTCAACCATTTTGTCTGTAAAACCAACATAAACAGTGGATCGAATAATTATTAACTCCACATCTAACATAGAAATTAATTCTTCAACTATTGTTGTATTACACTCACCAGATTTGCCCTGTGGTGTAGGTACACAAATAAATACACAATAACAGTTATTTAATTCATTTATACTTCCTATGTTTTTATTTTTATCGTATACAACACTCTCTGGAAATAATTTTTTCATTGCATTGCCAACATGCCCAAATCCTGCTATCCCTATATTATATTTCATATTATCCTCACCTCGCTAATTTATTCCATGATGTACACGCACATATTTAATAAGATTACTGTTCAGAGTTATTATCATTTCTTCAGGAGTTGACACATTATAGATAACATCTTTTACAATATCTTTATATCTTGTTCTATGGTCTAAAGCTTTCCCTGCTAATAATTCAGCACAGCCGCCAGACATTCCATAAGCAATAATTAATTTATAAAGCCCCCATGCCAATGCAGCTTCTACATGTGTTCCTGCACCACCACCAATAATTATAACAGCAGATGCATTAGCAATTATTTGATTTCTACCAACATCTAATCCAGTAGCTATTGGAATATCTACATATTCATTTGCACTATTAATATCAAATGATGGCAGAATACCTATTGTGTCTCCTTCTTTATAATTAGCAGAAGATTTTGCACCAACTAATACTTCTTTCATAATACCACCTAGACCACCAGTCATAACTCTATAATTATTATCAATAAGTAACCGCCCTGTTTCAAATGCTAGCTGTTTATTAGACTTTTTTTGCAGTTCATGGCTATCACCTATTACTGAAATGATTTTTCTCATACATACTCCTTGCCTGCTCTAATAAATATTTTTTTATCTTCTGCTTATAATACACGTCATACTGCCCTTGTTTATTTTGATTTTCTTTTGATGGCTCGAAATAATAAATAATATCATTTATAAATACTGGTTTTTTAGCATTAATTACCATAGGAAGCATAACTGCAAAATCAGTATTTACATCAATATAGTTACCATCTATCTTCTTAAAATCATCTGTTACATATTTATAAAGTTCAGCCTTAAAACATTTTGGATGAAGCCAGATATTATCACCATTTCTAAGCCAGACATTTTTAAAGGAAGTAACTCTGTATTCTTTTGCAGGTTTGTCGCTTCTAAAACAATTACCAACAGTCAAATCTGCACCTTTCTTAAATTCTTCCATAATAATATTTAATGCATTACTGTTTAATAAAAAATCATCATTATCAATATTTATTATCACTGCTGATGGATTGTTTATAATATTTTTCATCATAAAATCTAAATTATATAACTCCCCTCTATGTGTTTTATTTTCAATCATAATAGGTTTATGTTTGTATTGATAATAGAATAATTGAATTTTTGCATATTCTGCAGATTCATTTTCTGAATAATCATCAACATAAATGATTTGATAATCTTGATAACTTTGCATTCTAATACTTTCAAAAAGTCTTTTCAATTTATAAGCTGGAGTATTTCTGCCTCTAATATATAATATTACATCATTACTGCTTGTTTCAATCCAATCAGTAACTGTTCCTGATAAATTAACATTATTATACTGTAAAGAATTTATACAGCCATGCTCAACTTTACTTCTTACTATACCAATAAAATCAGGATTATCTTTTATACTATTTTCTGGATGTATAAAAAAACCATAAGTATCATCTAAACGGATACTTTTGCTTGAGTTTATTATTTTTTGGTCAAGCGCTCTATGCCATGCTAAACAGTATTTCTGATTTTTATCCAATTTATTATCTAATGGTAGTAAACTAGTCAAACGCTCCATAGCAAGCATACAGGTTCTCACTTCTGAACGCCTGCCATACTCTTGTACAATAGAATTACTTATACCTAATGATAATGTCACCACTTCTTGATTTTCTTCAATGATTTTATACAAATTATCCATAGTATAGTAATCTGTATTAAATATTATATCTGAGTCAGTCTGATATAAATATTTTGTATTAACCATATCAAATGCCAGTAATGTAGCAAATAACGGCTGACCATTCTGTGATACATTAATTCCAAGTGTATTGTTAAAATATTTTGCATAAATATCTTTCTGTAAATGCAAATAGTCACTCTCGTATATGATTTTATCTATTAAATTAAGTGTTTTCATGCCATTTAAAATATACTTCAATTTTGATAAATCATCTTCTGCATATCTTCTAACTCTATTTGTATTAACATCATTTACGACAACAAGTTTCTCTTTAAAAATAAATCCTTTTTCAAGCTGACTAACAATATGAAAGATATTATCATAAATATACTCATGCTCCATTGGATTTGTTTTAATAAGTAATGATATGTCACTTTTCATATTTACTGGTTTAATATATGTGCAAGTAAACATTATTTCTAATCCAATCTTTTCCAATGTATTAACATCTACATACTCGCCAATCTCTGTAGTTTTTTTAATTTTAAATCCATATTTTTGCAAAATATATTGATAAAATTTAAATGGTCTATGATATTCAACTCTGGTATTTGATGTTTGTTTCATATGTTTATCAAATTTGCTAAAAAACGCATATTCTTCAAATCCATCTACTGACTGAACAGAAGTTGCATTTTTGCTGTTAAAAAAAGGATTACATATACTTAAATAAAGCTTGCCATTAATTTTTAAACATTTGCTGATATTATATAAAACAGTATTTAATTCATCATTATTAATAGAGCATATAACCCTATTACATAAAACAACATCAAACATACTATCAGGTATTTGTTTAATATCAGTATAGATATTTGACTGTTTACGAAACCTTTTTACTGCTGCAGTATCTATATCATATACATAAAAATCATTTGCTGATGCTGATAATAACTTTGCAAGTTTACACTTACCAGCACCATAATCCAGAACTATATCACTATTTTTTATATGTATATTATTTTTTAACAAATCTATTCTATTATATTCTTGATATAATAATGACATCATATTTTCATAACCATACATTAACCCATGGTATAAGTTATTAAATATTTCTTTTTTATGTGATATATATACAATTTGCTTAAAAATATCAGGTCCAAGATAAGCATACTTTACTAACTGAAATATTCTTTCAAACATAATTCCGTAGTTAAAGTTTCCGTTATTTAATAATATATCCTTACCATAATCAATATATATGGCATCATCACCATATATCATAAAATTATCTGGCTTAATATTTTTTAAATAAATATTATTATCTTTTAAATAATTAATAAAATTTATCAGTTTATCTGCATACCCACCATTATATTTTTCCATTTTAATATAAGGATATTTAATAATAGTATGACTTTTATGATGATATATGGATATATTTTTTATTTTATTAAAAGATGATACTAATTGTATTAATGTATTATCTAACTTAACATCTTCATAGAATATTTTATAAATATATACTTTATCAGTAAAAACAATACCTTCACTGCCATGCCCTAAATATACATAAATATTTTTTCCAAATAACTCTTTTAGTATATTTAAAAAACAATCTAAATTAAAATTAATTTTGATATTTATAAGTTTATCATACTGAGCATATATATCTTCAATATTACAATATTTAAAACACAACTGAACAAAAGTTTTAAGTTTTTTAGTAGTAATCTCACTAGCAGCTTCTGGTATCAATTCATGTTCTGATATGATAGATAAAAGTCCATTTATCCGAAAATATGATGCAATAAACAGAGATAATCTATTATTAAAGAACTTAATAAAATTTTCATAAAATTTATATCTATCATTAGATACAGAATAAGCCTTTACAAATGATGAACCAAGCAAATCTTTTAATACTTTATCTAATTCTTTATCAATATTAAATTCAGTAATTTCACGATTATGAAGTAAATATAATGGAACAGATGAAACTGAGTATCCATGTTCAACAGCTTTTAATACCCAAAAATAATCGCTTCTTCTACCTATTTTATTATGGATATTTATAGAAACATTAGGCAGTAAAAGCATATTCCTGTTATATATAATCGTAATTCCACCACGATTCAATGCTGTTTTTTCACTACTATGCTGTTTCACAAGCGGGCGTGATAATGATTTACCTGAAAATATTTCAGCAATATTTTTATCTTTATATAATGGCTGTGGAAATTCTAAATGAGTTCTATTATCTTCAAATAAGTCATAATAATAATTATCCTGAATAAATATATTTTTATAATAAAAATCACAAGGATATATATCATATAAATAATCAAGCAAAGAAGTTCTCATAGTATAAAATGCTGGTAAAGGAGCATCAAGTGTATAACTACCGATTACTGCATCATATTTATATTTATAAAAAACCGCTGCAGCTTCTATATTAATTTTTTGACTGGAAATTTTACCACGCTCTTCTATCAAATATGAAAACTCCATATCATCATCAAGTACAATTATAATACTTTCTTTATGAGAAAATTTATATAGTAAATACTGTAGAATACTTCTTGATATTGCAATATCTGTTACGATATTTTGAATATTCATTAACTCATTAAAATATATAAAATTACTTTCATTTGATAATAAATTTTGTACACTGGTAATATCAAATATTTTATATTTAATATTATGATTTTCCAGCAATTCAACATATTCATGTATACTTTCTATAAAGTTTTGAACAATAATGACAGTTAAGTTTGCTATATGCTGCTCCATAATATTATTTAATAATCTTAAACCAAGCATTTTAGATGTAACTGTAAAACCTATAATAATTTCATTGTTAGATTTTATATTATATGATATATCTTCATCTACAGCATAATCATTGAAATATGGTTGTAATATATCTATTTTTTTTATTCCAAAAAGACATTCAACTCTATCAAAAAAATATGTTTTTACTTCCTCATCCATTAATTTGTGGTATTTATAATAGAAATATTTTAAGCCTATCACTTTATTACTGCTTGTAGTAATTCTTTCTCTATTGTCATCACCATCAACATTTACTAAATACTGATTTATTATTTTATAAACAGGTTCTAACATCATTACTCTTACAAATAAATCTCTATCAGTAGAAGAAGTTAAATTTTCATCAAAAGCACCAGCTTTAAGTAATGTAGAAAATTTTATAAAGGTATTATAGCCTTGTATATGAGGATTTCCTTTTAAAAAATCATTAATATGTAATGTTTGCGGGATACTTAAATCTATTGTTTCGGTTTTTCTTTTATATTTTATGCCTGATACTAAAAAATCAGGTCTATTAATTAAACTTACATTAATAGTTTCAATATATGAAGGACACCAGGTATCATCATCATCTAAAAAAGCTAGATAAATATTATCTGCATTATTAATATTGTTAAAAAGTTCTTTTTTCACAATAAAATCTACAGCTGTATTAAGCGAACCTGCATAATTGGAAGCAAATTTATTATGTATATAACTAAGATTACCTATATTTTGAATCAACTCATATTCTTGTTCTTTTATATTGTCATTAGAATCTGAAACCACAATAATATGATAAGGAAGAAAGGTCTGTTTAATAACTGAATATAAAGCATTTTTGAAGAAAGATATTCTATTCTTAGTAGTAATCACTGCATAAATTTTTATATTTAAATCCTGTATAGCAGGAATAACCATATTAGATGTACCATTACAATAAAAACAGCTTTTAGATGGCGTATTTAGCAATATTTTTATATCTTTTGATATATTATCTGATGAAGAAATATTTACATAATTTGTTTCTTCAACTAAACCGAGATAATCTGCCATTGCAGCCCTTGAACATATATATATTTTATTATTAATTGAAGAAGTACATTTTTTTGATGTACATGTATTAAATGCTGATTTTCCAGTATATGCTACTTGACCATAATCATACCAAATATTATTATCTAATAAAATATAAGGAATATTATTATCCTTAAATATCTGCTTAATCTGTGATAAATCTATAATATTTTTATATATACTAATTTGAACCTTAAACTTATCTGATTTTTTTAAGCTGTTTATCACATTATCAGAAGGTATTATTGAACCATTAGTTGTAATTCTAGCTGATAATATTTTGCTTTCATTGTTAACATATTCAATTATATCTGCTAACTCAGGATGTAATAAAACTTCTCCTCCATGTAGTTTGAAGCGATACACTCTATCACTCTTATTTATAATATTTTTTATAGACTGTAACAGTTCTTTACTATCAATATGTTTTTTGGTATCATTATAATTAAGTAACGAAGAACAATGCAGACATTTTAAATTACATTTTGTTGTAATAAAAATTTCTAAATAAGGAATATCTTTTTTACCAGTAATAAGCCTATATATAATTATCAATGGCAAAAAAATCCTGTAAGGAAGTTTCTTATATAATCTTACTTTTGAAGCATAATGAAGTAATAAAAAAAAGATATTAATCATAAATCACCTTATAAACCGATTTATGACAATACAAGACCTGAATTATATAGAATATATACATAATATGATAATTCAACCGTATAATTAGGCAAATACACCGATAATATAATTATCCAAGCATTTTTTAATGTATTATCATTTTAATAAACTTAGTTAAGTTTCATATATTATATCTACTACAAATGCAAGTATTTTTTTAAGAAAAAATATACCATTTAGAGTTTTAAATTAACTAATAGGAAATATATTATCAATTTCTAATGACAAAAATAATAAATGCAGTAAGACGATACTTACTTAATTATGCACAACTTTTACTTAATTAGAACAATAGCTAAAGTTTTACCCATTAGAGCTAATATTTTTAAAACTGTTTCTATTTGTGTATTTGAATAGCCTTTTTCCATTCTAGCAATAACTGGTTGCTTAACACCACTTTGTTCTTCTAATTTTTTTGACTTATTCCTAATTTATCTCTTGCATGAATAAACTCACTTATTAAGGCCACTCTTAAATCGCTTTCTCCAATTTCATCAGCAGTATAAATATCTTTTTCAAAATCATTCCAACTTCTGCCTATGGCTGATTCTTGTTTTATATTTTTTTCTTCACTCATCTTTTTACTCCCGTGATTTTAAATCTCAGAGATATTTTTATATACGATATTTGCATAGAGAAATCAAGGGGAACTGGTAAAAAAAGTTCCCCAAGAATTTCCCCAAACTTTTAAAAAAATTATATACAATTATATCTTTTTTACATACCTACAACTATGTATATTCGTATATATTTGATGTATCATGAATATCAAGTCCCCTCTTCGGTATAAAATAAACATTTAAATTATCAATAAGTTATATTATTGATTTTTTGATTTCCCCAAGATTTAAAAAAAATATATATAATTATATTATTTTTACTTATCCATAACTATATATATTCGTATATATTCAATATTTAAAATATATCCAGTCCCCCTCTTCGTTTTTGAATTAAATGATTGTAGACTTGAAGTTAAATTTTGCCAAA
>CAMEOC010000022.1 GCA_945929285.1 uncultured Mucispirillum sp. | reverse complement strand
GTGTGGCATCTGGCACACCAGTTTACCATATAGTTTGACCTGTATATTAAGCCTTCTTTATAAAGGGTATAAAATACTTCTCTAACAGCCTGAGATAAGCCTTCATCCATAGTAAAGCGTTCCCTGTCCCAGTCGCAGCTAGAGCCTAAAGCTTTTAACTGGCTTATAATTGTGCCACCAGCTTCTCTTTTTTGCTGCCAAACTCTTTCAATAAAAGCTACTCTCCCAAGGTCATACCTGGTTTTGCCTTCTTTTGCTATTATTTTTTCCACAACATTTTGTGTAGCAATACCTGCATGGTCAGTTCCTGGCATCCATAAAACTTCATAGCCTTTCATTCTTTTATATCTTGCAAGAATATCTTGTATAGTTTCATCAAGAGCATGGCCCATATGAAGTGAGCCTGTAACATTTGGTGGTGGTATAACTATTGAATAAGGTTCTTTTTTTGAATATTCATCAGCATGAAAAAGTTTTTTTTCTAACCAAAATTCGTAAATACTTTTTTCATATTCAGCAGGGCTTATTCTGCTTGACAATTCTTTTGCCATTTTATTCTCCATAATTTTATAATATTATTCTTATTTAATAGTAATTGTTCTAGAACCATCACCATTTACTTTGAAGTTTACTATTTTATAGTTTTTTATATATTTTTCAATATTAAATTTATCTGCCCACTCTATTAATATGGTGGCTTCTTCCTTTAACGTATCATAAAAGCCTATCATATCAAGCTCCACTTCTTCCTGCATTCTGTATAAATCAAAATGGATAATAACTCCATTTTTTGTTTCATACCTGTTTTCTATGGAAAAAGTAGGGCTGTAAACTTCATCATACAACCCGCAGGCCTGCACAAAATATTTTGTAAAAGTAGTTTTGCCAGCCCCTATTTCACCAGTTAAAAATACAATATTGTTTTTTAATATAGATGTAAGTTCTTCTGCAATACTTTTAGTTTCTTCTACATAATTTACTACAAATTCATTATCCATTAAACACCTTTTTATAATACTTATTAATTATATCTGTTATTAAAATAGAAGCAGGGTGGTTTTTTATAACAGCATATTCTGCTGCCTTGCTTAAAGTGTATACTGCTAAAATACAGGCATTTTCCACACTATATTTTTGTGCTAAAAAGGAAGCTGTAAGCCCGCAAAGGGCATCACCACTGCCACCTTTAGAAAGGGCAGTATTTCCACCATTTAATATATATATCCTGCCTTGGGGCATTGCAATAATAGTATCTGCAGATTTTAGTATAAGCACAACTTTATACTTATTTACAAACTCTTTTACTATTTCTATTTTATTTTTTACTATATTTTCTACACTTTCATTTATAAGCCTGGAAAATTCTTTTAAATGAGGTGTTAAAATAACAGTATTTTCAATATGTAATAAATCATCTAAAGATAAATTATTTAAGCCATCTGCATCTAATATAACTGGCTTATTTACATTTTTTATTAATGATGAAATAAACTCTTTTATATTACTGTTAATGCCCATACCGTTTCCTAAAGTACAGCTTGAAGCATACTGATTTACATATTCATAGACTAAAGCAGGGTTATTATAGTCATAAGTTTTACTCATTAATTCAGGAATATCTGATATAAAATTTCTATTTAATTCATTAGGGTGCAGTATAGTTACAAGGCCACAGCCAGATTTAAAAGCCGAATAAGCTGTAATTTTTACAGCCCCAGCCATTTCATATGAACCACCAATAACAGCCACTCTGCCAAATGTGCCTTTATTGCTGTTTATTTCCCTTATGTTAAAAGGTGGCAGGTTATGTTTATTAATAAGTATGCTATTACTATATTTTTCAATATGTTTTTTAGGTATAGTAATATTTTTAACCTTTATTTTTCCTGCATATTTTTTAGCAGGGTATAGGCTTAGGCAGTATTTTAAACATGAAAAAGTAATAGTGCAGTCTGCTTTTATGGCTGTATTTTCCACAAAACCATTATCTGCATAAAGCCCTGAAGGAATATCCACAGAAATAATATAAGTACCAGATATGTTAGCTAAATTAATAATATTTTCATATATTCCTTTAATGCTTCTTTTAAGCCCAATACCAAATAAAGCATCTACTATAATATTATAACTTGTAAAATCAGTAACATCTGAAAAAGAATATAAGTTTGCACCCATAGCCTTTAATATGTTTAGGTTTGTTTTTGCAGCATCTTTATACATATTATCATCATAAGTATAAAAAACATCTACAATATAACCATTACTTATTAAATGCCTGGCAGTTACAAACCCATCGCCCCCATTATTGCCAGGGCCTGCTAAAACTGCTATTTTATTATCTTTATTAAAGTCTTTCTTGATTTTTTTATATACATGAATACCAGCATTTTCCATTAATATTTCATCTGTTAATCCAAATGAATTTTTGGCAGTTAATTCCATATTATAATTATCACTGGCATTAAGTATAAACATATTCTATTCCTTTTCTACACTTTTGCTGTCAACAGCATTATCTATAAGCATAATTGGCATATTATTATCAAGCTTATATGCAAGGTGGCAGTTATCGCAGATTATATATTCACTATCACGAGAAAGCTTAATACTGCCTTTACATTTTGGACATATAAGCATATCTAATAACTCTTTATCTAACATAAATACTCCTAATTAATATATAAGCAGGCAATACTCAATATATGATAATATATATTTTTTGCAACGGTATATATTACATAGACTAATAAAGCAAAAGGGTAGGGGAAAATAAAAAGAAAAGCGGGCAGCGGGACTCGAACCCGTGACCTAAAGCTTGGGAAGCTTCCGCTCTACCAACTGAGCTATGCCCGCATATTAACTTGTGTATAGTTCTATATATTATTTTTCTTAAAATTACAATAGAAAATTTATGATTAATAAGATTTTTTCTTATAAAAAAATAGCTTATATTTTAATTATCATTCTTGACTTATTTTTTGAAAGTGGTATATATTAGAAATATGACACGTTTAATAATAGATACATCCAGCGATTACCTTGTTATTGTAATTGCAAAAGATAATACTGTTATTGCAATCCAGGCTTTATATGCTGGTAAAAAGATGAGCGAATTACTGCTTGTGCAGGTTGATAATATGCTTAAAGCTTTATCTATTAATATTAAGGATATAGATGAGTTTTATGCAGGTGTTGGCCCTGGTTCTTTTACTGGTGTTCGTATAGGTGTAGCTTTGGTTTTAGGTTTTTCTTCTGCTTTGCATAAACCTGCTTATGGGTTATCTTCATTAGATGTGGAAGCAATTATATCATGTGAAAAAACTATTAAAACAGCATCAATTTTAAAAGGTGATGTTTATGCTGTTAGAGAGTATGATTTTACAAACAATATTTTCTCTAAATATTACACAGAAGAAATACATGATAATATTTGCGAATATACTCTTGTAAATAATAAAAAATCTTACTTTCCCAATATTAGTTTCGCTGTTGAAACTGGTAAATTGTGGGATTTTCGTGCAGAATGTTTGCCTATTTACTTGAGAAAATCAGAAGCTGAGCTTAATCTTGATAAGAAAAGCAACTCTTAATGATTTAGACAGCATATATAATATTGCACTTGCCTCTTTTGATACCCCTTGGGAAAAGGTATCCATTGAAGCAGAATTTTATAAAGATTATGCAAGCATTTATGTATATGAAATAGAAAATCATATTGCAGCATATATTATTACATGGCTTATAGCTGGAGAAGCTGAACTATTAACCATTGCAGTTGATGAAGGCTGGCGAAATAAGGGTATAGGAAAAACCCTTATAAATTATATTAAAGAGCTTTATGGCGAAAATGTTTTATGGCATTTGGAAGTGGCTTGTAGTAATAAAAGTGCTATACATTTATATAAAAGCTATGGTTTTGAAATAAACTCTATCATAGCAAATTATTATGGAGAAGGTAAAGATGCTTACCGCATGATACTTACTCCAAATTCTAATATTTAAGCAGGAGAATCAAATGTTGGAAGATAAGTTTGAGCTGTATGAAAGAATAAGTAAGGAAAATATTGAGTTTAAAAGACTTTTTGATGAACATATCCGTTTAGAACAGGATTTAGAAGCACTGTATAGCTTAAAGTATTTTCCACCAGAAGTGGAAGTTAAAATAAAAGAAATTAAAAAAAGAAAACTTCTTGGTAAAGATAAAATGGAACAGATTCTATCTTCCTACCAATAAGCAAATAACACTAAGGAGTGTATGGTTTTAATGAATAATCGTAATTATTTATTTACTTCAGAATCTGTTACAGAAGGCCATCCAGATAAAATGGCAGACCAGATATCTGACGCTGTGCTTGATGCAATGTTAAAAGATGACCCATTTAGCCGTGTGGCATGTGAAACAATGCTTACTACTGGCCTTGTGGTTGTTTCAGGTGAAGTTACTACTAAAACTTATGTGGATATCCCAGCTATTGTTAGGGATACTATTGCAGGCATTGGCTATACAAGAGCAAAATTTGGCTTTGACTATGAAACATGTGGTGTAATATCTACGATTAATCGCCAGTCACCAGATATTGCTATGGGGGTTGATACTGGTGGTGCAGGTGACCAAGGTTTAATGTTTGGCTTTGCATGCGATGAAACTCCAGAGCTTATGCCGCTTCCTATTATGCTTGCTCATAAAATTACAATGAAACTTTCAGAAGTTAGAAAAAGTGGTGAGCTTGATTACCTTCTCCCAGATGGTAAATCTCAAGTAACTATTGAATACAATGGCTTTGAACCAGTAAAAGTTCACACTGTTGTAGTTTCATCTCAGCACTCTGAAAATGTACCAATGGATAAATTAAAAGCAGAAATCATTGAAAAAGTTATCAAACCAGTTATGCCTGCAAACCTTTTTAATGAAAAAGAAACTATTTTCCATATAAACCCTACTGGTAGATTTGTTATAGGCGGCCCTATGGGCGACTGTGGCTTAACTGGTAGAAAAATCATAGTTGATACATATGGTGGTATGGGTCGCCATGGTGGCGGTGCTTTCTCTGGTAAAGATGCTACTAAAGTAGACCGTTCTGCTGCTTATGGTGCAAGATGGGTTGCTAAAAATATTGTTGCAAGCGGCCTTGCAAAAAGATGCGAAGTTCAACTTGCTTATGCTATTGGTGTTAGTGAACCGGTATCTATTATGGTTAATACTTTTGGAACAGGTGTAATACCTGATGGTGAAATAGAAAAAATCGTTGCAAAAGTGTTTGATTTAACACCGAAAGGTCTAATTTCAGCACTTGACCTTAGAAAACCAATTTTTAAAAGAACTGCAAGTTATGGTCACTTTGGTAGAAACGAATTTGCTTGGGAAGATACAAATAAAGTTGCAGATTTAAAAGATTTAGCGGGTAAACTAGGGAGTTAATAATGGCTTACGATATTAAAGATATAAATTTAGCAGATAAAGGTAAACAGCGTATTCTTTGGGCTGATAAGGATATGCCTGTTTTAGCAGAAATAAGAAAACGTTTTGAAAAAGAGAAACCTTTTAAAGGCATGAAAATGTCCTGCTGCCTTCACGTTACAGCAGAAACTGCAAACCTTATGAGAACATTAACAGCAGGTGGTGCAGATGTGCTTTTATGTGCTTCAAACCCACTTTCTACTCAAGATGATATTGCTGCATCTTTATGTAGAGATTTTGGTGTGGAAGTGCATGCTATTAGAGGCGAAGATAACGAAACATACTATAAACACTTAAATGCAGCTATTGCCCATAACCCTAATATCACTATGGATGATGGTGCTGATTTAGTTTCTGAAATCTTAAAAAAACACCCAGAGTTATACGATAGAATAGTTTGTTCTATGGAAGAAACTACAACAGGTGTTATCCGTTTAAGAGCTATGGAAAAAGACGGAGTTTTAAAATTCCCTGTTATTGCTGTAAATGATGTGCAGACAAAATTTATGTTTGATAATAGATATGGTACTGGCCAGTCTACATTAGATGGTATTATTAGAGCAACAGATGTATTGCTTGCTGGAAAAACTTTCGTAGTTGCAGGCTATGGCTGGTGCGGTAAAGGTTTAGCTTCAAGAGCAAGAGGCATGGGTGCTAATGTTATTGTTACAGAAGTAGATAATATTAAAGCATTAGAAGCTGTTATGGACGGCTTTAAAGTTATGCCTATGATAGAAGCTGCAAAAATAGCAGACCTTATATGCACAGTTACAGGTGATATCCATGTGGTTAGAAAAGAACATTTTGAAGTTATGAAAGACAGCTGCATAGTTTCAAACTCTGGCCACTTTGATGTGGAAATAGACTTAGTTGCATTAAAAGAAATGGCAGAAAAAATAGATGAGAATATTAAGCCAAATGTAAATGCATACCATTTAAAAAATGGAAAAGTTATATATGTTTTAGCAGAAGGACGCCTTGTAAACTTAGCATGTGCTGAAGGCCACCCAGCTTCTGTTATGGATATGAGCTTTGCAACACAAGCATTAGCTTCTGAATATGCAATTAAAAACCAAGGCAAATTAGAGAAAAAAGTTTATGTACTTCCTCATGAAGTAGAACAGCAGATAGCTGCTACTAAACTTGATTCTATGAAAGTTGCTATTGATACTCTTACAGAGGAGCAGATTTCATATCTTAACTCTTGGGAAACAGGTACTTAATGAGTAAATCAGTTGATTATATTATTATCGGTGCAGGCCCTGCGGGGGCTTGTGCCGCTAATATTATTTCTAAAAGTGGTAAAAAAGTTATTATTGTTGGTAAAGTTTTAGGTGGTTCTCACTGTTCTATTAACAGCACTTCATCAGAAGTATTAGTTAATTTTTCTAAATCTTTTGAAAAATTTAGAATGGTAAAAGATTCTTATATTTCTGGTGATATTGAAAATGTTGCCTTAGATTTCAAAAAAATAAAAAAACTTGTTGATAGTAATGGAAATAAATCTAAAAAATCTTTTTTAGAAAATATGGAAGATTGCCAAGTAGAATTTATTGAAGGTTCAGCATGTTTTTCTGGCAGCAATATGGTTGATATTACAACAGGTGAAAACCAAGTTGTTACTTATAAATTTAAAAAATGTTTAATAGCAACAGGTGCTGTTGCCCCAAAATCTTCTCTTTATAATACTAAGAAAAATTTAGATGTGGCAGCTTTTATAAATATGGAGGAACTGCCTGAAAGTGTAGCCATAATAGGCGGCGGTGCACTTGGGGTAGAAGTGGCATCATTTTTTACCCGTTTTGGTTCAAAAGTAACTATTGTAGAAAAAAATGATAGATTACTTCCTATATTTGACCCATATATTTCAAAAAAATATGAAGATACATTGAAAAAGCGTGGGGTAACTGTTGTTACAAACCATGATATAACAAAAATTGAGCGTGTAGGGCAGAAATATATTGCTTTATCTGATGCTGGCTCTATTGAAAGTGAAGAAATATTTTTATGTACAGGTATAGTGGCTGCTATATCAGAATTAATGCTTGAAAGTGCAGGTATTAATACAGATGAAAAAGGGCGTATAATTTTTGGCAATAACCTGCAGACAGATAATAAAAATGTATATGTGGCAGGTGATGTTTCCCATATTATGATGAATAGCAGCTGGGCTTATTATTCTGCCATGGTGGCTGCTAAAAATATGCTGGGAGCAGATATTGAATATACTTCTGAAATATTGCCAGTTTATATAGACAGCGACCCAGAAGTAGCTATGGTAGGACTTTCTGAAGAACAGGCAAAAGAAAGAGGCCTTGAATATGGTGTTTTTAAATATGTATTTGGGAATATTTATGGTTTTGCCAATCTTTCTGGAGCTCAAACTGTAATAAAAACTGTATATGAAAAAAATACAAAAACATTTTTAGGTATACAGGCTATGGGTCGTGGAGCAAATGATTTAATTGCTATTTTTGCTATAATTATAAAACTAAAATTAAATGTGGAACAAATTCCAGATTTTGTATATATAGACCCAGTATTTAATGAATTTTTTAATGAGGTAGCTGAGAAGTTATAATGAAAAAGTTTATAGGGATTTTAAGATTTTTATTTGCAGTAGCTTATGTAATGTATTATGCAACAACAGCAACTATATTAAATATTTTTGGTAAGGGTGAATCATACCTTCGTAAAAGAACAGGCCCTGCAGCAAAAAGACTTATGCACTTAACAGGGGCAAGGTTTACTATTGAAGGCCTTGAAAATATAGAACAGGAAGCTATACTGATATTTTAACCCTTTTTATGATAGGCGGTGAAGTAAACTGCCAGTTTACTTTTATGGCAAAAAAAGAATTATTTAGAATACCTTTTTTAGGGCCTTCTATGAAAGCTATGCGTGTAATAGGGGTTGATAGAGGCTCAACTTCTAAAGCTATGAAAAGCTTGCTGCAGGCCATTGATACTGTAAAAGAAGGTGGCAGGCATTTGATTATTTTTCCAGAAGGCACAAGAAGTAACGACGGCCACACATTAAGCCAGTTTAAAAAAGGTGCTTTTACTATTGCTAAAAGAGCAGAGCTTGATATTTTACCTTTTGTAATAGAAGGCACTGAAACATATATGCCTAAAAAAGGTTTTGGAATGTATAAGGCAGATGTGAAAATTAAATTTTTCCCTGCAATTTCCACAAAAGATAAAACAGATACAGAAGTAATGAAAGAAACAGAAGATTTAATAAAAGAAGCACTATGTCAAAAATAGTTTTAGGGCTTGGTTCAAATTTAGATGAGCCTATTATGCAATTACAAAATGCTGTTAATTATTTGAAACAGCATTTTTTTATTTTAAAAATTTCTAGTATTTATACTACTTTATCGTTACTTAAAGATGAACAGCCAGATTATTATAATATAGTGCTGATATGTGAAAGTGAAAAAGTGCCTCAAGAGGTTTTAGGTATTATAAAAAATATTGAAAATAAAATGGGGCGAATAAAAAATAAAAGGTGGGGCGAAAGGGTAATAGATATAGATATTATAGATTATGATAATAATATTTATGAAAGTGAAAACTTAAATATACCACACATGCAGATGATATATAGAAGTTTTGTTTTAAAACCACTTATGGAAATAGATGACAACTATATACACCCAGTTTTAAAAAAGAATATAAAAGAACTTTATAGTAATTTAGATGATGATTTTAATATTCAAAAGGTAGAAAGTATTAAAATTAATATATAAATTTTTAATTTTTATATAAATTTTTATTGATAGAAAATAATTATTGTTTTATATATTTTGAATAATAATTATATAAGAAGGATAAGGCATTGTTACAGAAAGTTAAAGGTTTTAGAGATATTTTTGGTGAAGATATAAACTACTGGCATAAAGTGGAAAAAATAATACAAGATTTTTTTAAAAGCTATGGTTTTAAAGAGTTTAGGCTTCCTATACTTGAAAAAACAGCTGTGTATAAAAGAGGTATAGGCGAAACTACTGATATTGTAGAAAAAGAAATGTTTACTTTTACAGA
>CAMEOC010000021.1 GCA_945929285.1 uncultured Mucispirillum sp. | reverse complement strand
GCCACATATATTACTGTGCAGGTAACAGCCACCGTGGATGCTGCAGAGCTGGATGCTTTTTTACGGCAGCTAACCCAAAACGAAGCCTTAAAAAAAGAGCTGGAAAAAGAAAGAAAAGCAAAGCTTGATTTAGAAAAAAAGCTGAAAAAAGCCAGTAAAGAAGAATATGATGCCACTTTAAGTAAGGAAGCAGAAAACATAGCAAAAGTGCAGGCAGCAAGGCAGAAGCAGTTGGAAATTGAAATGGCAAATGCTAAACAGCAGCTTATAGAAGCAGAACGCAGGCAAAAACAGGAAGAATTAAAAGCCATGCAGGAGCTGGAGCAAATAGAAAGAGAATATAAAGCCCAGGATGCAGCACTGCAGAACAAAATTGCAGCAGAAAAAGATGCAGAAGTAAAAGCAGAAATGGAGCACCAGGCACTTTTAGCAGAGCTTGCACAAAACGCACTTATAAACGATAAAAAGCTGGATACCACAGCAAGCGATACAATAGAAATAATAGTGATAGATGCAGGCAGTGTGCGGGTAAACTTTGCAGCATTAATTAAAGAGTATAAAACAGCAATGGATGCCAATGAAAAGAAAATGAACGCACTATATAAAACCCAAATGGATATGCTGAAAAAACAAACCTTTAAAGAGCAAAAACCTAAAAAAGGCGAATGGGAAAAAACTGAAAGTTATAATGCAAAAGTAGAAGCATATAATGCAAGAAAAGCAAAATTTGAAGAAGATAAAATAGTAAAAATAAAAGAGCTAGAAGAAAACCATATACTAAAACTAGCTAACAGCAGAAAAGAAAGCACAAAATCATTAATAAAAGCATTAACTCCACTTTATGAAAGGCTTGTAAAATATTCTGAAGGCAGGTATGCCACCAGCAACACAGCAAAAGCCGTTATATCTTTTGGCGAGCGGGATATAGATAATATGCAGCTGCCTATTAAAATAAAATACAGGGGCAACGAATATAATTTTATATACCAGTTTGAAAGCATAGGGGAGTTTCGTGTAATGTATGAAACAAGGGCAAGTTTTAAAGCAACCCCACTTTTTGCAGCTGAAGCAAAAGGCACAAATAAAGCAATGGCATACTTAAAAGGATTTAATGTGGTGCATCTTGGAAATAATAAAGAAAAGTTTTTTGAAGTAAATGATGGCTATAATATTTTCCCTGAGATTATAGAATATAGAAATATGCAGGATGAAGTAAGTGGAAAAAATATATTAGTAAATGAAAGTGCAGGCTATGGCTTATTAAAACAAAATACATCTGATATAAATCTTACAAAACAGCAGTATAAAAGAAGCTACTGGCTTTATGGGTTTAATCTAGCAGGTGGCTTTAATGGTGATGTTTTACTTTTTGATTTTTCAAGCCAAATACACTGGAGATTTAATAGAGTTCTTGGACTTTATACTTCCTTTGGTTTAACCATAGGTGCAGGTGGTATATCATCTAACAATAGTCGCAGTTATAATTATAATGATTATGACGATGATGACTACTATGATGGCAGCTCATCAACAAAAAGAAGTTCTTCAAGTGTGGAAAGCATAGACAGCAGTTTATATATTGGTTTAGGGATTGATATTTATATGACAGATAATGTAGTTCTTTTTGGAGAAGTAAACGGTGGTTATTTCTATGAAGAAAGGCTAAACAGCAATTTTGGAGCAATATTTAAAGGTGGTTTAGCACTGCATTATATAACTAATGCATTTGGAGATGTGCGGTTATCCATATTTTTAGAGCAGATAATATCAGAAACTACCAGTGGTAAAACACCATTTTTTGGAGCAGGAGTGCAGTTTTAAAAATAATATATGAAAAAGGTAAGAAAAAGATTAATTGGCAGATATTTGGTTATATTCAGATAATAAATCATCAGTAGGAGCAAGTAGTACCCGTTCAATATACGGGTACTTACCTTTTACACTTGTATAAATTTCTTTTAAATCATCACTATTTAAAATATCCTGCAGTTGAGATTTATAGACAGAAGCAAAAGTATTATGGCTTAAATCTTCAGCTATAAAACGCTGGCAAACTTCATTGCAAGCCTGCAGCACTTTTTCAGCAGCCTGTTTCCTTTGCCTTTCGTGTTTACCAATATTACCTTCTTCAGGTGTTACACTTGCTATTTCATTATAATCTTTGATAGCAGTATTTAAAAGCACCTGCATGTCATTATTAATAGAAACTTCCTGTAACCTTTTAAACTGCTCTAAAAGTGCATTATGTTCATGTTTTAGTTGTGAAAGCCTGTCGTTAGTTTCATTAACTTGCTGTTTTAACCGCATAATCTCATCCAAATGGTTATCGCCAGTTTCACTGGATTTTTTAACGGAAAACATAGCAAATACACTAATGCAGGCAGCAACAAAAGCAAGAAAAATAGAAATAAATGTCGCCATATTTGCCTCCCTAGTAATAAAGCATTTTTGCTTTCATAAGTCAAGAAGCAAATATGGTGCCAAAAGAGATAAGTAGGATATAAAATAAGTATGCTACTATTTAGAAAAATGATTAATTTTATATTGTTATATTATCTACCATTTGTCGGACCCTATCACTTTTATCTTTTAAAAAGTTAGATAGAGGCTCTAATTCAGCAATATTTTTTGTTAATTCAATTAGTTTCTTATATAAATTTATAACTAAAATATTAATATTCGCAATAGCATCACTATTTATATCTTCATTCATATAGTTAAATAAATTAAAATAATCATATTCATGGTTATTAAAATAAATCTTAATATCATAAAGATTAAGGAAAATTTTATAGTTATCTTGAAAATAAATATCTTCATATGCTTTTGAAAATGGTTCAAGTGTAATATTTTCACTATTATTTGCTATGCTTTTAAGAATACAAACAAAAGTGCTTCTAATAGGACAAAAACTAATTGTCTCTTTAGTAGCTTTGTCAGTATTTTTATACAGCCAGTATATTTCTTGCCATGAAGTGCGTTGTATATAATATTCATCTATTAAATTCTCTCTATATAATGCTTCATGCTGGCACGCACATGTAAAGTTGCTATAATTGTCCATTTTATTCTTTATTTCTGATTTACTAGTACTTTTCTTTTTTATAATATCAGCAATGTTTTGTTCTTTTAATAAATAACATGCATTATCTCTCATTTCATTTTCAGTGATTAGTTGGTCAAGAACTATATCACTTCGATATTTTTTCTTAATAAGAACTTCTTTATTTTTTACCATACTTATTAGGGCTATTAAAAAATCTTTATAATCTGTTTTATTAGAGAAATATTTTTTAGAATTTTCTTCTATGATGCTATCTTTGCAATAATTTTGGATTAAAAAACCAATGGCTCCTTTTAAATAAGGTAATTTTTCAAGTTTAATAAACTTTTGTTCTAATTCAGGTTCATCAAGAATATACTGACATTTTTTTACTTCATCTTCTATAATTTTATTAATATTATACTCATTACTATTCTTATTATTCTGCTTCTCATTATCTATGCCACCACAGATATTTTGAAACTTATAATAAACATTCTCTAATTTACCAAGTTTACTAAAATCAAGCCTAGACATAACTGTTTTATAATTATCTTTACTAATAGTATTAAGTAAATTATATTGTTCTGTAATATTCCAAACAATACGAGAAATTCTTTTTAAAGTTATTAAAATATTATAAATATTGCATTCTTCATTTATTAAGAAAGTTTTATTATCTATTACTCTTTCTTTTAATTTATTACATTTATCACATTTATAATTATCAATAATACTATCTTGCTCTAAAAAGGAAGTTATAGCATTAAATACTAAAACATGCTTATAAGTTAACCAGTCTTTTTTTGGGAAAATATTTAGTTCTTCATCTTCCCATAATGGGTTAAAAATAAAATTTAAAATATCTTTAAAATTATTTGAGCAATACTTTTGTAAATTAGATAAATTTTCAAGAATATTAATCATTTTATAATTATAAGTATAACTCTTTTCACTATCCTGCTTATTTAATATCTTTGTATATAATTTAATATTATTAAATATAACTGCATCTTCTTCTGATTTTATACCTTTGTCTATAAAAGTTTTTTCAAAGTCTTCATCATTTTTGCCTATTAATAAGTATTTCCCTACTATAAACCTATTTATGAACCTAAAAAATAATTTTTCTGGGTCTGGTGCTTCACTTGTACCTTTACTATTTTCAAAAGCATAGTCCCAAAAAATATCAATATAATCAGTGTTAAATTTTCTTTTTAATGTATTAAGTTTATCTATTGAATTTTCACCAAAATAATCTGGGATAAGTTTATCAATATTATCATTACTTGCATCTTCCAACCATTTAAAATAATCTGCTTTAAAATTATCAAAGCTGGAAAGCTGTTTGCCACGGCCATTCATTTTAATATATAAATCATCTGATAATTTAAAACTTTCCATTGGAAAAATCTGGAAATTAATCTTATCTATGTTACTGGCTAATGTATTTATAAAAGATTGAATATTATCTTGTTCATCATTATTATTTATATTTGGCTTTTTATCATTTATTATTTCATGTATCTTATCAAGTGTTTTAAGCATTGCAGAAATAGTTATATCTTCATCATATTCACTAAAATATTTTGAATTTTCTTTTATAACATTTGATGGTTTATTGTTTTCAAATTTATCTGTAAACTTATATTCTGCTAAAAGTTCACAGAATTTTTTTGCACTTTGCCTTGTAGCATAAGTTATATATGTAAATGGATTTTTTATTTTATTATCACTATCTTTCTGCCTGCAATAAAGGTAAAAGGTTAATAAAGCAAGAGTTGTTAATCTTTGTTGCCCATCTATTGGTTCAAATACTCCATCTTCATTAATATTTCCATATATAAAATCAAGAGAAAGTGTTTCAATTTGTTGAGTCTTACTTTGATGAGATAAGGTATTTATTAATGCATTAAGAAAAGGCACTAATTTTTTATCATCTAATCCTTGTACATAATCTCGCTGTATCATTGGTATTTTGATTTTTGATATACTAGATGTTTTTACAACTACTTTATTTTCCTTTATATTATTAATATTCATCTTCATTATCACACTCCCTTATTAATTCCTAAGAATGATGCTAAATTATTGATTGTTTTTTCTCTCAATAGTTGTGCATCTTTATCTGTCCAAAAATTTATTGTATTGTCACTGTAATATTTTAAAAAAGCATGTTTAGTTACGATGGGAATAAACCTATTATATTCTGCCTCATCCTTTATGATATGTTCTCTTTTAACTCCAAATAGTGCATTTTTATACGAACGATTAATATCACTAGGAAGTAAAACAAGATTACCTATATATTGTTCTTCATTTTTGCATTGTAATTCATTCTGTTGGTCTACTTTAATGATATAGTCATAGACAATACTCCACTTATCATCACTAAAAATAATATTATTTTTATCTTCATTTTCATATATGTTTTTAATATGTTCTTCTGTTAAATTATCTTTTATTTCTTTATCATTTATATCACTAAAATTTATGTTATTTAGGTAAGCATATGACTCTTTAAACCATAAAATACGCTCTTCTTTGTGATTTAATGGATTTTCGGTTTGAGGAGAGATATGTTCTACATCAAATTTCTCTTGAACATATAGATTGAATGGAAATCTATTTATTATTGTTGTGGTTATAGAACCGTTGCTATTGTGTGCCTGATTAGAACAAATCGTTTCGTAAATATTTGAAAAAAATAAAATTAGTTCTATTTGTTCTTTATTATCATAAAAAGTATAATTATTTATTTCATTTATATCATTACTTATTTTTGTTTTAATTTTTTCTATTACTTTATTTTTAATATTATCACATATATATATATTTTCTATTGATTCAAGTTTATTATTTAAGAGAAAACCTACATAATGATACATTTCATTATCATTATACCATTCGTTTAATGTCATAAAACATTCTTCTATTTTTTGCCAAAGATTATCAAGATTATCAAGATTATTTTTATTGTCTTTGTTCTCATTATTTATTTGTCTAAATTGGTTTTCATATTCTTTAAATAACTCGTGATTTTTACCATTTTGCGTATCTATTGCAAGTTCTAATATTAATTCTATTCTATTTCTTTTTTTAATTTCATTTTCATTTTTATTACTTATAAAATACCAAAAAGTATCATTATTTAATGTTTTTTCTATTTCGTCCCATTTATATGCAATATGAAGTTTTTTATCTATTTCACTTTCTTTAAAATTATCTTTTTTAAGAAAAAGTGCCTTAATAAGCTCTGCATCTGTTAGTGGTATTTTACCAATATTTAATCTTGTAAAAATTTCTATGGCCTTTGTTTCAATAATTTTAGTTTCTTCTTTTCCATCTTTTTGCTCACTCTTTGTGATTTCATCTGTTACATTATACCAAATCAATTGTATAGAATCATTACCATCAATTGATGTAAAAAGATTATTAAATTTGTCTTTATATTCACAATTTTTATTAAAGTAATAAGCTATTACTAAGTATGAGAGTATAATGTGGTATTCATCTAGTGAGCATTTTTCTGATAAAAGTTCATTTGTTAAAGATATTAGAAGTTTATGATTAGCTTTATTGGAGTCTAAATTTTTTAATAATTCATCTATTGTATTAATATTATCTTGTTTTAAATAATCATGTAGTTCATATTTTATAATAAATGCATTTATTTTTTTTGTTATCTTCTCCACAGCATTAGATAATATGGTATATAAGTTTTTATAATTTTTATAAGAGTTATTATCTATATTTTTCTCATATTCAATATTATAATCAAGTTGTTTAAATAAGTAATACTTTATTATAGCAATAGTTGTAAGCCGCTGCTGGCCATCTATTACTACATATTTACCTTCTTTTTCATAAACTACAATAGGTTGCAGGCATAAAAAGCTTTCTTTATTTTCCATATCAATATATTCTTTAATATCATTAAGTAAATCTTCCACCTGCATAATATCCCATCTATAGCCCCTTTGAAAAGATGGAATAAAAAAGTTAAGGTTTGATAAATTACTGATTTTTTTTAGAACTAAATTATTATTCTCTGCCATATTATCACCTTTTTATATTGCATTGTTTATTATACATAAAATAGTAGATATTACAATAACATTATAATACTATCCTTGCGATAATAGGTGGCATACTTATGAAAAAAAGACAATAAAAAAGCTCACTATGAAAATAGTGAGCTTAAAAAGCGTGCCCATGAGGATTCGAACCTCAGACCCACGGCTTAGAAGGCGATGTCCCTATAAAGCTATACTTCTTATACCTTGATTATAATATAATATGTTGGGTGATCTGTTATGGAAAAATCATAGTTCACATCCTTAATTTACTAGACAATTTAAATAAAGCATAATTTATTAATTGCGTCAAGCTCTTTTTTGCTGTCATTTGCTAAATATCGCTCTGTCATCATAATTGAGCTATGACCTAACATATTTTGAATGGTTTTAATATTCACATCATTATACAGCAATGTAGTTGCAAATGTTCGCCTTAAATCGTGAAATCTAAAATTTTCTATACCTGCTTTAAGTAAAGCAGTTTTAAATGACCGCTTGACCCTTTTTGTTTTAAAAAGGCAATCATTAATACTGTTTACCTGCATATAGTTATTTAATTCATTTAGTAAATCTTGATGTAAATATATAAGCTGGCTTTTGCCTGATTTTGTTTCGCATCCGTCAAGCTGGTAGACATTATTTTTTATATTTGATTTCTTCATATTTACTATATTGCTGTATCTCATACCAGTATATAAGGCAGTAAGTACAATATAGTATAATTCTTCATTCCTGCTTTGCTTGCAGGCTTCAAGTAGTGCTTTTATTTCAGTTTTACTTAAAGCTCTATCCCTGTTTTTTTCTTTATATCGCTTAATATATTTTACTGGGTTGTAATTAACTATTCTGTCTTTCATCGCTGTATTAAAGATATGATTTAAACAAGTTCTATATCTATTTTGCGTTGCCTGTGATATCTTCCTATCATTTCTTAAAAGATGAAAGAAATTTATAATATCATTTTCTGTTATATCAGCTATATTTTTATATACAAAATCATATGATAGAATTATATTTAATTTACCTGCTAAATCTTTAAAATTCTTTTCTTTTTTAGCGTTTTTTTGAAAAGGTATATAATAGTCTTCTATATACTTTTTTAATGTAATAGAATTAAAATTTGATAAAATTGCAGATGATAAAATATTTATTTGTTGTAATATTTCTAAACTATCCATTTTAAATACTCCAAAAAATCATATAAATTTTAGCGGCTAAAATTTTTTAGAGTTAGTAGATAAGCAAATAATTTGCCAATAAGAATTATTTTTTTATCTGGTGTTAGTAAAAAAGGACTTGAAATTATATGAAATATTGATTATATTAAGAGTAGCACAGGGGACTGGGTTGGCAGTCCTCGCTGGCTATTCAGTTTAAAGCAAACTAAAATAACCACTTAGCCGGTAACTGAGTGGTTATTTTTTTATGTAAAAAATTATGACTGCTAAAAAAAGCACACATAATGAATATGTGATATGATTTTCATATATCATAGGCTACTCCTTTCTATCATTTAAAGTTGAGAAAAGAGAACCAACCGACCCAGTCGCACCTGTGCAGACCATTCAACTAAATAGCCATAGAAGAATAAACACCAAAAAATAAAAAATTACAAGTAAAAATACTTATCCCTAGATAATGCACAATGCTTTTTTAGTATTTTCAAATGTTTATGTTAAGCTGCTTAACGATTAAGCAGGCAAGTATATAAAATTTTAGCGGCTAAAATTTTATATATTAAATTTTGCTTTTATCTGTGCTAATACCTGCTTTATGTCCTGCTTTATTTTTTCATTATCACTGATAATTTTATCAATCATTTTTTTATTAGGCTCTTCAAGCTCCATAATATACATTTTCAAAAGCCCTGTATTTTTACCAAGCAATCCAGCAAGCCGTCTAATATCATTCAATTTAATCTTATCTAAATTAGAATGTATTTGACTATCTGTTATTAGCTTACGGATAAAGTCCGACTGTGTAATATAGCCGACTTTTTCAACCTTGCTTTTTAAAAGCTCCCTTTCTTCTTCTGATAATCGTAATTTAAACCACCTATCTTTTTTATTCATAATAAAAATATCCCCCTTTCGTTCTTTTCAAAAGAACCAAGATAAAACTAGAGCATTTATGCGAATTGTTTTCCGTGAATGTGGTCACATTCACCTATCTTGCCTGTAAATTGCTTTATAATTTTTTTTAAAAAATTATAAAGCAATAAAAGTTTTTATAAAAATTTCAATATATTTATAGACTTTTATACATTTTTAAAAATTTTTATAAAACTAGCCTATATCACTAATTCAGTTGCTATTAGTATATACATATAAGAGCTGAATATATAAATGGTGCTGTTATGAAAAAAGAAGAAAATAAACTTATTGATG
>CAMEOC010000020.1 GCA_945929285.1 uncultured Mucispirillum sp. | reverse complement strand
ATGGTAATGTGCTTGGCAGCCGTGGCTCTGTGCTTCCTTTATTTTTAGAGCAAAAAGCAACTGGAAAAATAACTTTAACTCACAGGGAAATGACCAGGTTTTGGATAACCATTGAAAAAGCCATAGAACTTGTTATTAAAGCTTTTGAAGAAATGGAAGGGGGCGAAATATTTGTGCCGAAAATACCTTCTATTTCCATGGAAGAATTTGCAAAAATTATTGCTCCAGAATGTGAGATAATAGATATTGGTATAAGACCTGGAGAGAAAATGCATGAAGTTATGATACCATCAGATGATGCTCGCCATACATTAGAATTTAGCGACCATTATAGAATTATGCCGGAATATATATACTGGGAAGGTAAAAATAAAGCAAAAAATGGGAAAAAAATTCCTGAAGATTTTTGTTATTCCAGTGATAATAACCCAGAAAAAATGGATGCAGAATATTTAATAGAAATTGCTAAAGAAGTTGAAAATAAGATAAAAGAAATGGCAAAATAATATGGATAAAATAGGTTACGGCAGGCAGTATATAGATGTTGATGATATAAAAAGTGTTATTGATGCTTTAAAATCTGATAGTATTACTCAAGGGGAGTATGTGCCAGCTTTTGAAAAAGCATTATCTTTATATACTGGAGCTAAATATGTGGTGTGTGTTTCTTCCGGCACTGCTGCTTTACATATTTTATATGCTGCTTTAGGTTTAGAAAAAAATCAGGAAATTATTACAACACCTAATACATTTGCAGCCACAAGCAATGCCTGTTTATATCTAGGTGGCAGGCCAAAATTTGCCGATATCAATATAGATGATTTTTTAATAGATGAAAATAATATTGAGAAATTAATCAATGAAAATATAAAAATCATTACACCAGTTCATTATGCAGGCCTAACATGCAATATGCAGGAAATAAAAAAAATTGCAGATAAATATAATCTTTTTGTGGTGGAAGATGCCTGCCACAGTATTGGTAGCTTTTATAAGGGGTCTAAAACTGGCAGTTTAGAATATTCTCATGGTGCTGTATTTAGTTTTCACCCTGTAAAACATATTACAACAGCAGAAGGCGGTGCAATTTTACTGCAGGATGAAGCAATATATAAAAAATGCTTTGCTTTAAGAAGCCATGGTATTGTGCGGGAAGATTTTATAAATACCCCTACAAGCCCAGTATACCATGAAATGCAAATGTTGGGCTTTAATTACAGAATGACAGATTTACAGGCTGCTTTAGGTATATCTCAGCTTAAAAAGCTGGATGGTTTTATTAAAAGAAGACAGGAAGTGGCAGAGATATATAGGGAGGCTTTTAAAGATATAAATATTATTATGCAGAAAAAATATGATGATAGAATAAATTCACAGCATTTATTTCCTGTGCTGTTTGAAAGTAAAGCTATACGAGATAAAGTTTATTATTACTTAAAAGAAAAAAATATTTTCACTCAGATTCATTATATGCCGGTTACTGCTCACCCATATTATGAAAAATTAGGTTACAGCTATAAAGATACTCCAAAAGCTTATGAATTTTATGAAAGGGAGCTTTCCATTCCAATGTACCCAGCTCTAAGTGATGAGCAGTTAGATTATGTTATAGATAATATTAAAAAAGCAGTTATGAGTTGATTTATGGATACAGGCATAATTATTCAAGCAAGAAGGTCTTCCACAAGGTTAAAGGATAAAGTTATAATGAAACTTCCTGCATCAGGGGATATTTCTATGCTGGGCAGAGTGATTATGCGGTCAAAATTAGCCTGTGAAAATGTGATAGTTGCCACCAGTGATTTATCTGAAGATGATGCAGTAGAGCTTGAAGCTAAAAAATATGGGGCAAAAGTATTTAGGGGCAGTTTAGATGATGTGCTTTTAAGGTATATAAAAGCTGCAGAAAAATATAATATAAAAAGAATAGTGCGTATTACAGCAGATTGCCCGTGTATTGATGGGGAAGTTATAAAAATGGCTATAAAGCAGCATAAAGAAACAGGTGTTGATTACGTTTCAAATGTGGAAAAAAGGACTTTTCCCCATGGGTTAGATACTGAAGTTATATCACTAGAAGCATTAATAAAAACAGATAATGAAGAAAAAGATATAAAGGTAAGAGAACATGTAACATGGCATGTGCGAAAAAGTGATAAGTATTCTAAATTAGATATATTAGAAAGAGATGGTAATGATTATTCTAATATACGGGTAACAGTAGATACAGTAGAAGATTATGCACTTATGAATTTAATATATTTAATGCTTGGAGAAAATTTTAATTATAAAGATATAGTAAATTTATTTAATAATAATAAATGGCTTGAAACAATAAATAAAAATATATACCAAAAATATGTATGTGGCAGTGAAAAAGAAGAAATAGATGAGGCTTTAAAACTTTTAAAACTAAATGGCTTAGAAAAAGCATATAAATTACTAGAGAATGTAAAATGAATATTCTGCTTTTAGGAGAAAAAAGTAAGTTAATATATGATAAGATAATAGCTTTAGGTCATAATGCAAATATAATAAGTGATAAAATTACTTATGAAATGGTGCAGAATTATGATTTTATTATCAGTTTTGGTTACCGCCATATTATAAAAGAAGATGTTATTAATAAGTTTATAAATAAAATAATAAATTTGCATATTTCATATCTTCCTTATAATAAAGGGGCAGACCCAAATTTATGGAGTTATTTGGAAAACAGTCCAAAGGGAGTAACTATTCACTATATTGATAAGGGTCTAGATACTGGAGATATACTAGTCCAAAAAATAGTGCAGGATAATATAGAAACAGATACTTTAAAAACAAGCTATGATAGGCTTATAAATAAAATAGTTATTCTTTTTAATGACAATATAGATGATATATTAAATGGAAAAATAAAAGGCAAAAAACAAAAGGGTAATGGAAGCCTGCATTATTTAAAAGATAAAGAAAAGTATTTATATTTATATGAAAAAAATGGATATAATACAAAAGTGAAAGATTTAATAGGTATAATATAAGTGAAAATTGCAGATTTTGAATTAGGTAAAGGGAAAACTTTTATTGTGGCAGAGCTTTCAGCAAACCATAACGGTAGCCTTGAAATAGCATGCAAAACTATAGAGGCAGCAGCAAGAGCAGGAGCTAATGCTATTAAACTGCAAACTTACAGGGCAGATACAATAACATTAAATAGTAATAGTGATGATTTTAAAATAAAAGGCGGTACATTGTGGGATAATATATCATATTATGAGCTTTATGATAAAGCACATACACCATGGCACTGGCATGAAAAGCTGCAGCAGGTGGCTTATGATAATGGTTTAATATTTTTTTCATCCCCTTTTGATAAAACAGCTGTGGATTTTTTAGAAAAACTAAATGTGCCTGCTTATAAAATTGCTTCTTTTGAGATAAACGATATTCCTTTAATAGAATATACTGCATCTTTTGGAAAACCTGTAATTATTTCAACAGGTGTAGCCTATAAACAGGAAATAGATGATGCTGTTGCAGCTTGCAGAAATAAAGGCAATAATAATATAATATTATTAAAATGCACTTCCAGTTACCCAGCACCATTAAATGAAGCAAATATTAAAATGATAGAAAAATTATCAGTTGATTATAACTGCTTAACAGGGCTTTCAGACCATACATTAAATAATATGACAGCAGTATTATCTGTTGCTGTGGGTGCATGTATGGTGGAAAAACATTTTATACTTGATAAATCTATAAATTCAGCAGATAATGCTTTTTCTTTAGATGAAAAAGAGTTTAAAAAATTTGTAGAAGATATAAAAATGGCTGAAACCATATTAGGTAATGTAAGTTATGAAATAAGCCCATCATCTTATAAGGGTAGAAGTTTTATGCGAAGCTTATATGCTGTAGAAAATATTGAAAAAGGTGAAACTTTTACATATAATAATATAGGCTCATACAGGCCAAATCTTGGCATTAGCCCAAAATATGAAAAAGAAATAATTGGTAAAAAAGCAAAAGAAAATATAAAAAAATATTCACCTATAAATAATGATTTAATAGAAAGTGGAGAGTAGAAATGATTTATAAGAGAAATATTGAAGCTTTAGCTAAAAAAAACCCGCAGCTTGCTGCATTAATAGATAGTGCTGCAATTACTGGCAGATATAAAGTTGCACCATCTCAAAGAAAAGATAAGCTTCCATCACTTATAGATATTAAATATAATAAAAATTTCTATAATAATATAGACCCTTATAGAGTTGCAGAGCAGGATATAAAAAATAGAAAAATTAGGCTTCCAGATGTGGCAGTTTTTTTAGGCTTTGGTATGGGCTATGAAATATATGAATATTTAAAAAATTACCCTCATGCTAGAGTTTTAATAATAGAACAGGATATGGAGCTTCTAAAGGTTGCTTTTAGCACTTTAAGCTACCTTGATTTAATAAACTGCACAAACATATTTTTTATTGGCAGCCCAAATTTAAGAATGTTTTACCCTGTATTATTTAGTTTTTTTAATTTTAATACAAATATATACTTTTTAAAATCTGTAAATATATTGGAACAGCCAATATGTTATTTTAGTAATAAAGAATATTATTTATCTGCATTGCAGTTGGTAAAAGAAGCTATACATCAAGTATTACTTTTATACGGTAATGACCCATATGATAGTCTTGTAGGTATAAAATATACTTTACGAAATATTCCTACTATTATAAATAACCCTGGTATATTAGACCTGAAAGATATATTTAAAGGAAAACCCGGAATTGTAGTATCAGCTGGTCCATCTTTAAATAAAAATATGCATTTATTAAAAGATTTAAGAGAAAAAGCTGTAATATGCGCAGCAGATGGCAGCGTAAAAATTTTAAAAAATAATAATCTACCTCCCGCTCATTTAGTTACAAGTTTAGAGCGTGTAATACATACTTCATATTTATTTGAAGGATTAACAGAAGAAGATACAAAAGATTCATATTTAGCAGCATGCCCTGTAATTGTGCCAGAAACTTATGCTAATTTTCCAGGGGATAAAATAATAGTTTACCGTAATTTTGCCACATTTGACTGGCTTGATATTAAAAAAGGTATTTTAGATATAGGACCATCTGCAGGGAATATGGCCTTTAAAGTTTTAGAATATTTAGGCTGTGACCCTATTATATTATTAGGTCAGGATTTATCTATTACTGATGATTTAAAACCTCACGCAGAAGGTTTCCATTATGGAACACAGCAACAAAGTTTAGTCCAGGGAGATATTATTGAAGTTGAAGGAAATTATCAAGAGAAGGTAAAGACAAACATATGGTATAAACAATTTATACTTCACTATGAAAGGGATATCGCATCATATAATGGCACAGTTATTAATGCAACAGAAGGTGGTGCAAAAATACATGGCACAACTATTATGACATTTCAAGAGGCTATAGATAAATATATAAAAGAAAATATAGATACAACAAATACTATAAAAAGAGCATTAAAATACCCAAAACAAAAGGAAAAAGAAAAGCAGATAAAAGATACATTAAAAAAACTATATCACGCAAAAAAATACTGCAGTGAAATTATAGATATATGTAATGATGGTTTAGGAAAATGTGCTATAATAGAAGAAATTTTTGGAAGAACAAGTTTTAAACCAGAAGAAAAAGATACTGAAGTTTATAAGAAAAATTTAGATGAAATTATGAAAATTCCGTCAAAATTTTCAGATAAAGATTTTTACTTTATTTTAATGCATTATGTGCAGTCTATTTATATAAAAATTATGCAAGATATAAATAATATTAAATATAGTAAAGATGATGGTATAGAAAAAGATACTATGCTGTTTTTAAAACACAGGGAATTATTTTCTGTTTTAATTGGTTTAATAAATAAATTAGTGGAAGAATTTAATGTTTCCATTGAAATTGTGGAAAAATACCAGGAAGAATTTTTAGCAGAAAAAGAAAATAATAAAAATTAGCAAAAAATATACTGGGCTTATTTATATGAATTAGCCCAGTATACTATCTTCTTCATTAAAATTATATGAAGCAATAACTTTATGGTTTATCATATCGCTGAAATATAAGTTTATTTTATTTACTTGAAAATCACTTTTTTCAAACCTTTTCACAATAAATCTATAATCTTTCATAAAAGCTTCTTCATCTAGCATTTCATTGATTCTTGCAGTAGTTATATGTGGTGTAAAAGGTCTTCTATTATCAAAGGGTATATTTAATTGCATTATATTTTCATGAAGTATTTTAGTATAAGCTTTTAAATCTTCTGAAAGAATTTTTACAAAAATAGTAGAAGGAATACCTTTATCTTTAAAAAGCCCTATATTATCACAATTTATGGTAAAAGGTTTTAAGCCTATATTTTTTACTACATCCATAACATCATCTACTTTATTTGCAGGCAAATCAGGAAAAAAAGCTAGAGTAATATGCATTTTTTCACCTGAAACAAAGCGTATTATACTATTTTTCCTTAAAGGTTTACAAATATTTGCATATTTTTCCCTTATAATTTCAGGTATTTCAATTCCAATAAAAGCTCTCATCTTTTTTTACCTACCATAATATTATAGCTTTCTTGATAGTAAGAAAGAAGTATTTTAGATAAATAATTTTTTTCATTATCACTCATATCTTTTGGCAATGTATCTAGAGTATTTGCAAAAGAATGGGTAAGCCATTTATTATTTTGAATAATTTTTGCAGTGCCATAGCTGTGAACTATGCTGTAGCTTTTATTATCCTTACAAAATACACTATGTCCTATATATTGTGTATTATTATCATAAAGCCCTGCAATATCTAAAATAGTAGCAGGCAAATCTACATGGTTTGTAGTATATGTATATTCTTTTTGATTTTTAAAAAGTGGTGAATAAATTAAAAGTGGCACATGGTAATCTTCTGGAAACTCCACTTTCTCAAATCTTCCAAGCACATGGTCTGCTGTAAATATAAAAATAGTATTATTAAAAAATGGTTCTTTTTCCATTTTCTTCATAAATTCGCCCAGGCTCCAGTCTGCATAAATAAGGGTATTTTTAAAGCCATTTTCGCTGTTTGTATCATGGGGAAACTTAGCATTTATACTGTTAGGTTCAGCATATGGCACATGGGTAGTGCCTGTAAATAAAAATGCAAAAAAGGGCTTATCTTTTCCTTTATTTTTAAGTACATCATAAAGTTTCATATATGTTTCATAATCCCAGCCAAACTGAGAAGCATTTTTATCTGGATAATCAAGAATACTATCTAAATCTTCCATACCATAATATTCTTTAAAACCAACAGATTTTGCAATTACATCTAAATAAAAGGAATTTCTTTTAGATGACTGAATAAAAACAGTATCATACCCATTATCATAAAGTTTAGCTGCAAGGTTTCCGCTGCCTGCAATAGTTTCAAGGCCAAACCCAAGCCGTGGTATATTATCCATAGGTGGAATACCTAATAAAATAGCCTGTATAGCAGAAATACTTCTTCTTTCAGGAGAGTAGTGGTTCATAAATTTTATACCATTTTCTGCTAATTTATTAAAGTTTGGGGTAAGCTCTGCACCATGGTTATATGCTTTATTATTAAAAGTATCAATATAGTAGGCACTCCAGCTTTCTAAAAGCACAAACACAATATTTGGTTTATTAATATTAAAAGGTTTTTGGCATTTATTATTTTTTAAAGAAGTAATAAAATCATGAGCTGTTTTATCATCATAGAAGTTATACACATCTGTTTTTACATTACTATTTTCTGTCATATATCTTAGTGAAGTAAAAAGCCCATTTAATGTTAAGTTTCCTAAAGCATTACTGCCACTTACAAAAGCATTTATTGTGCTAATAGGTTTAATTTCAAAACTACTTCTAATGAAGATAAAAACAATTAAGGCATACATTAAAAAATAAAGGGCAGATTTAGTATTAGCTTTTTTATTATATTCTGATTTTTTTATTTCTATTTTAGTAAATTTATTCCAAAAATAAGCACATATAAAGGCAAATAAGAAAATTAAAGCAATTAGCCATAAATATTCATAAGCCATGGTGGAAATATATTCTTTATCCTGGGAAAGTTGAGCCAGCTCCCCTGCTAAATGCCTGTTTACATAGCCAAAGTAAACTGCATCTATCATTAAATATATAGTTAATGCAACATATATAATAAAAAGGGCCCAGTAGTTTATTCTTTCATATATTTTATTATTAACAGGCAGTAATAAAAGCACAATAAAAGGTGAAATAATAGTTAAAAATATAGAAGCATCAAACCTTATACCGTGAAAAAAAGAAAATAATATTTGGGTAGCAGCATTATCTTTAAACTGTTCATAATAGGCTATAAAAATACCCAGCCTAAAAAGGGAAAATATGGCAAGGCCTATTAATATGGCATAAAAAAGCTTTAAATATCTACTCATAATTTTCCTGCAACTACTTTTGCTTTTGATGAAGAAAATTCATCAATTACTTTACCATCAATATCAATTACTTTTATATAATATTCGTCATTTTCCTTTGTCATAACACAGTAGTGGTGGTTATTAACACGGCATATTTTATATTCATTTGTAATGGTTTCTGGGTATAATGGAGCACCGCCCCCAGCTGTCACAATATAGTTTGTGCCTTTATATATTGAGCGTTCATAGGAATGCACATGGGCAGAAAATACAAATATAACATTATATTCAGTAAAAAGTTCTAAAAGATATGGTGCATGGTATGGGTAATATTTACCGGAAGTAAAAAGAGGGTAATGCATACCAATACTTATATTTTTATGTTTATTTTCTTCTAAATCCTGCTTTAGCCATGTGATAACTTCAGTATGAAGTGATTCATCTATTACATCAAGCACAATAAAGTGCATATCCATCCTGTCAAAGGAGTAATATGTTTTATTATCAGGCAGGTCTAGAAATATTTGGTAATGGTTTATTTCTGATTCGTGGTTGCCTCGCACAGGGTAATATTCGCAGCTTTTCCACACTTTATTTTCAATAATGCTGTATATTAAAAAGTGTAGGAAATTGTGGCTGTTTGAAGCAATATCTCCAGTAAATAATATCATATCTGGGTTTTCTTTTTTTATTAAGTTTATAATACGGTTATGTTTTTTATAGCTGGAGCGAACATCGCCATAAATTACAATTTTATTCATATCTTTATTATTTTTATCAAATTTCAGCCTATGGCGAACAAGGAAATAAACTACTAAAATAAGAGCCAGTAAGGCACAAATTATAAAGAGTATAATATATAAAATATCTAAAATCATTTTACCATTCCTTTTTTATTATTTAATACACTTTTAAGGGAAGTGGAAACTGTATCTATTATATTTCCATCTATATCTATTGCTTTTAGGGTATATACATCATTATTTCTTTCAAGCACAGTATAATGATGAATATTTTTTCTAAATATTTTATAAGGGTTTTCTCGTGTAACAGGGTATAGCGGAGCACCGCCTCCAGCTGTTACAATATAGTTTGTGCCGTTATATATTGAGCGTTCATAGGAATGCACATGGGC
>CAMEOC010000019.1 GCA_945929285.1 uncultured Mucispirillum sp. | reverse complement strand
TGTTTCAGTTGTTAATGCTTTATCTGAAACTTTAACTGCTACTGTTCAAAGAGATGGTGGCATATTCAGGCAAAGCTTTGAAAGAGGAAAGCCAACATGTGAAGTAGAAAGAATTGGTAATAGTAATAATACTGGAACAAAAATCACTTTTAAACCAGACGGCCAAATTTTTGAAACATTAGAACTAAGCTATGAAACTTTAGCTAAAAGGTTTAGAGAACTTGCTTATTTAAACAGTGGTATTAAAATAAAAATAGTTGATGAAAGGTTTGATGTTAGTGAAGAATTTTACGCAGAAGGCGGCGTTCCAAACTATGTTAAATACTTAAATAAAACTAAAAATTTAATATTTGATGAGCCTATATATATTTCCGGTGAATCATCTAACATTGTAGTAGAAGTTGCTATTATTTATAATGATTCTTATAATGAAAGCATATACTCTTATGTTAATAATATTCATACAGAAGAAGGTGGAACTCACGAGGCAGGTTTTAAAGCTGCACTTACTAAAGCTTTTAACTCTTATGTTTCTAAAAATAACCTTGTTAAAGAAAATAATTTAAGCGGTGAAGATATTAGGGAGGGTATGTCTTGTGTATTATCTATTAAAATGACAGACCCAGTATTTGAAGGCCAGACAAAAACTAAACTTGGCTCAAATAATGCTAAAACTGCTGTGGAAGCAATTGTTGGCCCTGCACTGCAGGATTATATGGAAGAAAACGGTGTTATTGTTAAAAAGATATTAGAAAAAGCACTGCAGGCATATATGGCTAGGGAAGCAGCTAGAAAAGCTAAAGAGCTTACAAGAAGAAAATCTGCATTAGAAAGAGATTCACTTCCTGGTAAACTGGCAGACTGCCACGAAAAAGACCCTGCTAAAGCAGAAGTATTTATAGTGGAAGGGGATTCTGCGGGAGGTTCTGCTAAACAAGGTAGAAATTCAGATTTTCAGGCTATTCTTCCTTTAAGGGGTAAAATATTAAATGTGGAAAAAGCTCGCCTTGATAAAATGCTTTCTTCCCAGGAAATACGCAATATGATTACTGCTTTTGGTGCAGGTATTGGTAAAGATGCTTTTAACCCTGAAAAACTTCGCTACCATAAAATAATAATTATGACAGATGCGGATGTGGATGGTGCTCACATTGCAACTTTACTTTTAACTTTTTTCTTCCGTCATATGAGAGAGTTAATTGAAAGGGGTTATGTTTACCTTGCAAACCCACCTATATATAAAGTTACTCGAGGAAAATCAAGCCGTTTTGTAAAAAATGATGATGAGCTTGAAAACTTCCTGCTTGATTCTGCATTATCTGATTTTACTATGGATAATGTAAAAGAAGACCGTTTCAAACCTTTATTTATACAGCTTTTAAAATATCAAAAGCTAATGGATAAATTTATTAAAAAAGGCTATAACGAAGAAATGGTTGAAACTTTTGCAACTTATAGTGATTTTGATGTAAAATTATTTGAAAATAAAGAAGATGTGGAAAAATTAAAAGCAGCTCTTGAAAAAATTAATGCTTTTGATGATTATAATAATTTAGAAATTATATATAACGAAGAATTTTCTAAATATGCCATTTCTTTTGAGTTAAAACACAGGAAAATTTTAATTGATTCTCACCTTGTTTTATCCACTGAATTTAAAGATTTAAGAAGAATAGGCACATATATTAAAGAAATAGGTAATGCTCCTTATAAAATAAAATTAAAAGATGACAGTATTATGGAATTTGAAAAACTTTCATCTTTAATTAACTTTGTAGATACAAGGGGTAGAAAAGGTTTAGATATTTCCCGCTTTAAAGGTCTTGGTGAAATGAACCCAGAACAGCTTTGGGAAACTACTATGGACCCTGAAAGAAGAAGCTTATATAAAATAAATATTGAAGATGCAGAAGCAGCTGATGAGCTTTTCTCTTTATTAATGGGTGATACTGTCGGGCCAAGGCGTGAATTTATTGAAATGAATGCTTTAAATGTGCGTAACTTAGATATTTAATGGTGATTACATGAGCGATATAATTAATAAAAATATACAAGATGTAAGTATTGAAGATACTCTTAAAAACAGTTATTTAGATTATGCAATGAGTGTTATTGCAGGCAGGGCATTACCTGATGTGCGGGACGGCTTAAAACCAGTTCACAGGCGTGTGCTTTTTACCATGAACGAAATGGGTGTGCAGTATAATAAACCTAATAAAAAATCTGCCAGAATTGTTGGGGATACTATGGGTAAACTTCACCCACATGGTGATAGTGCAATTTATGATGCTTTAGTTCGTTTGGCTCAAGATTTTTCTATGCGTTATCCTTTAGTTATAGGTCAAGGTAACTTTGGCTCAATAGATGGTGATAGTGCTGCAGCTTCTCGTTATACAGAAGCTAGAATGGCTCGCATTAGTGATGAGCTTATGGCAGATATTGACTGTAATACTGTAGATTTTATGCCAAACTATGATGGCTCTATGACAGAACCTACAGTTTTTCCTACAAAAATACCAAATCTTTTAATAAACGGTATTTCTGGTATTGCTGTTGGTATGGCTACTAATATCCCACCTCATAACTTAACAGAAGTTATGGACGGCCTTTTATATATGATAGAAGAAGAAAATTATACAGAAGAAGGTTTATTTAATATTATTAAAGGTCCAGATTTTCCTACAAGCGGTATTATTATGGGAAAAGGGGATATTATAAATGCTTATAAAACTGGTAGAGCAAGTATTAGAATTAGGGCAAGGGCTGAAATTGTAGAAATTAAAGGTGGCAAAGAACAGATTGTTATAACAGAAATTCCATACCAGGTTAATAAATCTGTGCTTGTTGAAAAAATTGCTGAGCTTGTTAATGAAAAGAAAATACCTGGCATTACTGATATTAGAGATGTATCCAGCATGAAAGGTATTAAAATATTAATAGATGTTAAAAAAGGCGAATCAGCTGAAGTTATATTAAACAGGTTATATAAATTTACTGCATTAGAATCATCCTTTGGTTTTAATATGGTTGCTTTAGTTGGTGGCAGGCCGCAAATACTTTCTTTAGAAAATATATTAACTGAGTTTTTAAACCATAGAATAGAAGTGGTTACTAGAAGAACTCGCTATAAATTAATGAAAGCTGAAGAAAGAATGCATATTGTTGAAGGCTTAAGAATAGCTGTTAGCAATATTGATGAAGTTGTTAAAATTATTAAAGAATCAAAAGATACTCCAACTGCTAAAAAAGCTTTAATGGAAAGGTTTGATTTATCAGATATTCAATCTCAAGCAATACTTGATATGCGCCTTGCTAAAATTACAGGGTTAGAGATAGATAAGTTAAACGAAGAATACGAACAGCTTAAAAAAGATATAGAATATTATAATTCTATACTTAATTCTAAATCTAAACTTATGAGCGTTATAAGGGAAGAAATAGTTGATATTAAAAACAGATATGGCGATGAAAGAAAAACAGAAATAGCTGACAGCATAGATGATATTGACTATGAAGATTTAATACCAAATGATGAAATGGTTGTTACTATCACCCATAACGGCTATATTAAAAGAACTTTACTTAATAACTTTACAGCCCAAAAAAGAGGCGGTAAAGGAAAAATTGGTGCTGCAAATAAAAGCGAAGATTTTGTGGAAGAAATAATTTATACCACAAATAAAAGCCACCTTTTTATATTTACCACTAAAGGTAAAGTGCATTTTTTAAAAGTTTACCAAATACCTGAGCAGTCTAGAGATTCTAAAGGCAGGCATATTTCAAACCTTTTAACTTTAGATGAAAATGAAAAAATTGCATCCTTTTTAACACTGCCAGAAAAAGATGAAACAAAATCTATTTTCTTTGCTACTAAATTTGGTGTTGTTAAAAGAGTTAAAACTATAGAATTTAAAAGCGGTAGAAGTGGTATTATTGCCCTTAATTTAAGAGATAATGATGAAATTGTTACTACACTTTTAACAGCTGATGATGATAAAGTTTTCCTTGCTACAAGAGATGGTAAAACAATACAGTTTAGTGTGGAAGATGTTCGCCCTATGGGTAGGACTGCAACAGGTGTCCGTGGCATTATGCTTGAAAGAGATGATGTGGTTGTTTCTGCTGAAGTGGTGGAAGAAGAAAGGCCGCTTTTAGCTGTTACTTCCCTTGGTTACGGTAAAGGAACAGATAAAGATGAATACAGGCTCCAGTCCCGCGGTGGTAAAGGTTTAAAACTTATGAAACTTACTTCTAAAACTGGGCTTGTTGTAGGTGTTAGGCAGATAACTCCAGAAGAAGATGATATTATGCTTATTACTAAAAACGGTAAAACTATAAGAATTTCTGCTTCTGAAGTATCAGTTATTGGTAGAAATACTCAAGGCACAAGGCTTATGAATACATCTGGTGATGAAATTATATCATTTACTGTTGTGCCAAAAGATGAAAATGAAAATAATGAAGAAAATATGGGGGAAGAAAATGGCAGTGATTCTTGATGGTAAAGCATTATCTGCAAAATTTAGGCAAAATATAAAAGATGAAACACAGTCTTTAAAAGATAAAACAGGCAAAGCTCCAGGTATTGCTGTTTTATTAGCAGGTGATGATGCAGCAAGCTCTGTTTATGTAAACTCAAAAGAAAAAGCAGCTATTGAATGCGGTTTTTATTCTGTTGTTGAAAGAATAAGTGCTGATGTTACTACTAGTGATGTATTAAAACTTGTGGAAAAATATAATAATGATGAAAAAATTCATGGTATATTAGTTCAACTTCCACTGCCTTTTGCCTGCGATGAAAAAACTATTTTAAGGGCTATTATGCCAGAAAAAGATGTAGACGGCTTTCACCCATATAATGTTGGTCTTTTAAATATTGGGGAAGAATGCCTTATGCCTTGCACCCCTTTTGGTGTAATGAATATGCTCGCAGATTATGGTATTGATATATCTGGCAAAAATGCTGTTGTTGTAGGCAGAAGTAATATTGTTGGTAAACCTATTGCTGCTATGCTTTTAAAAGCTAATGCCACTGTTACTGTATGCCATTCTAAAACAAAAGATTTAAGCGGTGTTTGTGCTAAAGCTGATATTTTAATTGCTGCCATTGGTAAAGCAAAATTTATTAAAAAAGAATATGTAAAAGACGGTGCAGTAGTTGTAGATGTGGGTATAAATAGAGTTGATGGCAAACTTTGCGGTGATGTGGATTTTGAAGATGTAAAAGATAAATGTTCATATATTACCCCAGTGCCTGGCGGTGTTGGCCCTATGACTATTACTACACTTATGCAAAATACATTAAAAGCATTTAAAGTTATAGAGAAATTATAATATGATTAATGACACTATTGCTGCCCCTATTACTCCACTTGTGGTAAGTCCTGTTATAACTATTAGAATATCTGGAAGTGATGCCTTAAAAGTTTTTTCTTTAATGGAAAAAGGCGGCAGTAGTGTTGATATTAATAAAATTAAGCCAAACTATGTTTCTCTTTATAAATTTATTATAAAAGATGAAGATTTATATGATGATGTGTTGGCTGTTTATTTTAAAGCACCATATTCTTTTACAGGGGAAGATGTGGTGGAGATTTCTTTTCATGGTAACCCTGTATTAGTTAATGCTGCTTTATCTGCTGTTTATAAATTGGGTATACGCAGTGCAGAAGGTGGCGAATTTTCTAAAAGGGCTTTTTTAAACGGCAAAATAGATTTAACCCAGGCAGAATCTATTCAGGAATTAATATCTGCAAAATCTGTAGATGGTGTTCATTCTGCTTATAATCAGCTTCACGGCAGTCTTAAAAATAACCTTGATTTTATTAAAGACAAGCTTTTATCTGTGAAAGCTATTATGGAAGCTAAAATAGATTTTCCAGATGAAGATACCCTTGATTCTGAAAACGAAGTATTAAAAGAAAACAGTTTAGAAGTTATAAAAAATATTAATAATCTTATTGAAAATTATAAAAGTTATAGAATGTATAATAAGGGTATTGATATTGTTATAGCTGGTAAACCAAATGTTGGTAAATCTTCCCTTTTAAATGCACTATTGAAAGAAGAAAGGGCAATAGTTTCTGATATTGCAGGCACAACAAGAGATTTTATTAAGGAAAACTTATATATTGCAGGTATTCCTGTGCATATTACTGATACTGCAGGAATTCATTCATCTTCTGAATATGTGGAAAAAATAGGTATAGATAAAAGTATAGAAAAAATAAATAACTGCGATATTGTATTTTTAATACTTGATATTTCAAAACCATTAAGTAATGAAGATAAATATCTTCTTGATATTACATCAAAAAGTAATAGAATTATTATTGGAAATAAAATAGATATAGGCAGTATAGAAAACTATAATAATGCAGATATTTATATATCAGCTAAAAATAATGAAAATATGGATAAGTTTATAGAGCTTATAAAATCTCGTGTAAGTATTTCTAATAATGATATAAAAACTTCTGCCACTGCAATTACCCAAAGGCATTATACTCTATTAGTTGAAGTTAAAAATATAATAGAAAAAATATCATCTTCTATTTATATATACCCTATTGATATGCTCTGTATTGATTTGGAAAATGCAATTAATCTAATTTCTGAAATAACAGGGGACAATTATACTGAAAAAGTTTTAGATATTGTATTTTCTTCTTTTTGCATAGGAAAATAGCTTTTTATATTTTAAATGCAAGCCCTATTGTGCCTATAAGTATTAATATTAGGCCTATTACTTCTTTTACTTTCATTTTTTCATTAAATATAAAATATGATAATATTACTGCTACTAATACACTTAATTTATCTATGGCTGCCACTGCTGAAGTTATGCCATTTTGTAGTGCTTTATAATATAATAGCCAGCTTGAACCACCTGTTATACCTGAAATGATTATATATTTTATCTCACTTTTATTTATATTTTTTATTTCTTTATATTCTTTTTTAATAAATAATATAAGCCATGCGCTAATTACTACAACAAACACTCTTATGGATGTACCAAGATTTGATTCTACATTTTCTATTCCTATTTTGCCAAATATTGGGGTTAGGGCTGAAAATATTAGTGAAAGCAGGGCATATATTATCCACTTATTATTATTTTCTTTTTTTTCTTCTGTTTTTTTATAGTCTATTATATAATATGTGCCAAGAGTTATAATAATAAGCGATATTATTTTTAATAAAGTTATTTTTTCATTTAATAATATAAATGAAAGTATAATAGTTAATACTAAACTTGATTTACTTAGTGGTGAAACATTTTTTACATTTCCAATCTGTAGTGCTTTATAATAATAATACCAGCCGGCACCTGTTGAAAAACCAGATAATATTAAAAAAACCCATGTTTTTGTATTTATATAATATATTTCTTTATAAGAGCCTATTATTAAAACTATCACAATACTAAATATTAAAACTACTAATGTTCTTAAAGCTAATGCCATATTAGTATTAGTTGTATGTATTCCTTTTTTTAAAAATATAGTTGTTATTCCTGCTGCTATGGCAGAAAGCACTGCATATACTATCCACATATTTTACCTTTAAATTTATATTTATTTATTAATAATTTATAATGATGACTTCATATTTTTAGTTTTAAGCCACTTTTTTCTTTTACTTGTATAAATATATACCTAAAATTGCTTACAGGTCAAAATATGAAGCCATTAAATTTTACATTTTATGCCTATTAAGTTTAAAAATTTACCCTTATCTGCTTTTAATAATTCTATATTTTCTTTTGCATAGGTGTTATCTGTTGCAAGCCAGTTTTCCCATGCTTTATTAAAGCATTTCATTTGTTCTATATTTATTTCTTTTACATTATCTTTAGTTTTCTTTCCAGTAGTTTATTCTTTTAAATAATTTATAATTTTCTTTACTTATATATTATGATAATTCTCTTGGCACTTTTTCATAATCATTTTTCATATCAGGTATGGCAATAAAAATAACTCCATTTTCTTTTATGTATGGTTTTATGTTTTGTTTAAAAAATTCTTTTCCTGTACCAAAATAATGGTAAGCATCAATACTTACCACCATATGAAAATAATTATTTGGAAACGGCAAATCTTCTGCTTTTAAGTTTAAGGGTATTATTATATTTTCTTCCCAAGTTCTTTTACAAAATTATAATTATCTGTTGCTTCTACCCACAAATCAATTGCATAAATTATTGCATTCTTATATTTTTCTGCTAAATATATACTTGTTAAAGCTTTACCACAGCCTAAATATAGTATTCTTATTTCTTCATTATTATTATAGTTTTTTAGTAATTTATCTATTATTATTGTGCTATCTGGCCCCATTAATCTTTCATTTTTTATTTTATTATTAAATATTAAATATTAAATATTATATCATTATATACTCTGTGAAAGTAGTTGTAAAATATTTTTTATTAAAAGTGCAATGTAATATATAATCTTATTTAAAAATTAGTAGATTCATTATATATGTTTCACGTGAAACAATTATTAATTTTTCTTAATTTTATAGGTGGAAAAAATGATTTCTGATAATTATAATTATTATAATACTACTATTTATATAAATATAATATATATATTATTTTCTTTACAAAAAATATAAAATTCTCTATGATTATAGAAATTTTAAATTAGGAAAAATAAATGATAAATAAAACTTATGATGTAATAGTTATTGGTGGAGGCCATGCAGGTTGTGAAGCATCACTTGCAGCAGCAAGAATGGGAGCAGATACTTTGCTGCTTACAATATCGGTAGATAATATTGCATTAATGCCATGTAATCCTGCCATTGGCGGTATAGGTAAAGGCAACCTTGTAAAAGATATGGACGCCCTTGGTGGTGAAATGGGTAAAAATATTGATGCAACAGGTATACAGTTTAGGGTGCTTAATAAAAGGAAAGGCCCTGCTGTTTGGTGTTCACGAGCTCAGGCAGATAAATATCTATATAAAGAACGGTTTCAAAATGTAATATTTAATACTCCTTCATTATCTGTTAAGCAGGGAATAGTTAAAGATATAATTGTAGAAAATAATGAAGTAAAAGCTGTTACCACAGAATGTGGTCAAATATTTAATGGTAAAAAAGTTATTATATGTGGTGGCACATTTATAGGAGGGGAAATATTTATTGGAGATAAAGTGTTATCTGCTGGTAGAATGTATGAGCCTTCATCTACTTCACTTTCTTTATCTCTTAAAAAAATAGGTTTTGAACCAATAAGGTTAAAGACAGATACTCCTGCCAGGCTTCATATAGACAGCCTTAATTTTGATGGGTTAGAAGTTTATAAAAGTGATGATGTTATAATACCATTTTCCACAGAAACAACTGAAATAACACTTCCACAAATTGAGTGTTATGGCACACAGACAAATGAAAAAACCCATGAAATAATTAAAATGGCAGCAGAAGAAAGTTTATTTTATAATGGTGCAAGGGAAAGTAATGGGCCAAGGTATTGCCCTAGTATGGAAGATAAGGTTTTAAAGTTTCCAGAAAAAACAGGCCATAAACTTGTAATAGAACCGGAAGGGTTAAATACAAAAGAAGTGCATGTAAATGGCTTTTCCTGCTCTATACCTGTGGAAGCTCAAATTGCAGCTTATAGAACGGTAAAGGGTATGGAAAATGC
>CAMEOC010000018.1 GCA_945929285.1 uncultured Mucispirillum sp. | reverse complement strand
AAAAATAAAAGCTGAGCACATATAATATTTGCCACCTGGTCATTTACTTCTGTGCCTAAAAATATTATTCTGTCTTTTAATAAACGGGAATAAATATCATAGGAACGCTCGCCACCTCTGCCAGTCTGCTCTATAACATATGGAACATAATAACTCATATATTCACCTTAATTATTCTGCATCACTTTCTTTTTTCTTATTGGTTTTTCTTGCAGTAGTTTTTTTAGGTTTTGCTTCTGATTCACCTTCTTCTGCTGCTTTTTTAGTAGATTTTTTCTTTTCTACTTTTTCCTGGCTTTCTGCATCTTCTTGAGCTTTTGCCTGGTTTTTAGCCTGCTCTGCAAGTTTGTGAGCTTCATATTCTTGTTTACCCATTTTAGATGCTTCACATTTATTAACACCTGCTAAGTATTTATAAACTTTATCACCTAAAACTTCGTTTCTAACTGCATCCACTTGCATTTGTGCTTCTAATTCTTTTTTAAGCTCTTCTACTGTTCTGCTTTGAAGCTCTGCATGGAAAGAAAGGTATGTATCTATATCTTCATTTTCCACAACAATGTTTTCAAGTTTTGCTACTTCGTTTATAACAAGTGCTTGTTTAACCTGCTCTTTAGCCTGTTCTACATAGCGTTGAGCCATCATTTCAAAAGAAATGCCAAGCTGTTCAGGGTTTACACCCATTTGGTAGAACTGGTTCATTGCATTATATGCAAGCCTGTCAGTTTGTTCTTTAACGAAAGAATATGGCACATCAAATGGGTTTTCTTTAACAATTTGTTCTAATATCTGCCCAAATGCTTCCACTTGAGTTGCCCTGTCTGCTTCCTGCTGTAAGCCTCTTTTAAGTTTTGCTTTTAAATCATCAAGGCCTTTGCTGTTTGGGTCTATATCGCGGGCAAAATCATCATTTATTTCTGGTTTTACTTTTTCTTTTATTTCCTGCACTGTTACAGTAAACACCACATCTTTACCTGCTAAATCAGCATTATTATATTCATTAGGGAAAGTAAGGTTTAAATCTTTAGTTTCGCCTTTTTTCATACCTATAACGCCGTCTTCAAAGCCTGGTATAAACTGGCCGTTGCCTATGTTTAAAGAAAAGCCTTTAGCTGTGCCGCCTTCAAAAGCAACACCGTCTTTTTTACCTTCAAAATCAATAACTGCCACATCGCCTGCAATAACAGCATCTCTGTTTTCTACAGGTTCGTAAGTCACATCACGCTCTTGAAGGGAAACAAGTGCATCTTCAATATCTTTATCAGTTATTTCCACATCTATTTTTTTGAAAGAAAAATCTTTATATTTTTCTAAGTTTAATGTAGGGAAAACATCTACTCTAGCTGTGAAAGTAATAGGTTTATCGTCTTCAAATACCACATCAGATATATGAGCTTGAGATATTGGCACAATGTTGTTTGATGTCATGGCATCTTGAGCTGCTTTGTTTATTACTTTTTCAATAGCTTGAGATTTTATTTGGTGAGAAAATTGTTTTCTAGCCACTTCTCTAGGTGCTTTACCTGGGCGGAAACCGTGTATTTTTGCTTTTGGAAGCAGTGCGTCTAATTCTTTATCTGCTGCCTCTTGGAAAACTTCGTAAGGTATTTCAACTACCAGCTCTTTTTGAGAATGTTCTGCATCGTTGACTTGAACTTTCATAAGGACTCCTTAATCACTAAAATCTATATATAATATATTACATTGAATAATAAGGCAAAAAAAAAGCGGGTGACGGGACTCGAACCCGCGACCTCAACCTTGGCAAGGTCACGCTCTACCAACTGAGCTACACCCGCATATAAAACTTTTAGAAGTGGTTTGAATGCTATGCGGATGAAGGGACTCGAACCCCCACGCCGAAGACACTAGATCCTAAGTCTAGCGCGTCTACCAATTCCGCCACATCCGCAAGTTTATCAGCTTATTATAAAGGGTGGATGACGGGGCTCGAACCCGCGGCAACAGGAGCCACAATCCTGGACTCTACCAACTGAGCTACATCCACCATACATTTGAGTTAGATTTATTAATATATTTTTTCTTCTTTGTCAAGCAATATTTTTTATTTTTTAAATATATATTAATTTTATGCTTATAAATCATAGTATATTTTATTTTTTACTTTTCATATTCTATAATTTATTATATATTTTCTCTTAAAAATTTTTATAATTTTGGTGCATTATGGCTTTTTCTTTTAATAATACTATAAATAAAATTTATATGCAGGTTATTTTTGCTTTTGTTTCTGCTTTTTTACTTATTCTTTCCACTGCAGGTTTTGGGCTTTCATATTTTGTATTTTTTGCTTTTATACCTTTGCTTTACGCATTAAGTGCAGAGAAATCTCGCCCCATACTACTAGGCATGATTACTGGATTTTTATATTTTATTGTATGCCTTTCCTGGATGATGATAACTTTTGGTTATTTTGGCGGTGCTCCTTTAATTGCTGCCCTTGCTTTACTTATTTTTATATCTTTTATTGGTGCATTTTTTTTCTTTGTGCCTTTTACTTATGTATTTGCCCGCTTTAGCAAAAACCCGTATATATTAGCTTTACTTTTTGTTTTGCTTGAAGCCATAAAAGGCACTGTTTTTTTTGGCGGAGTACCTTGGCTTAACCTTGCCCAGTCCCAGTATAAAAATATATTAATTTTACAGTCTGTTTCTGTTTTTGGGGAATATGGTTTATCATTTCTTATTATGCTTATTAATATTTTCTTATTTAATATTATAACTTCCCCAAAGGAAAAAAAGAATATACCACTTTTAATAATAAGTATATGTGTTATGATTTTACCTGGGCTGTTTAGGGCTTTATACCCAATAGAGTACAAGGAAATAAAAAAAATAGCTGTTATTCAGCCAGGCTATAACCAGGAAGATAAATGGGATGTTAATAAGTGGTTAAATATAGTAAATGATATAAACCTGCAGGTAATAAAAGCCAGCAATGCAAATGTGGATATGATAGTGCTTCCTGAAAGCTCATACCCTTTAAAAATATTATCTGCAGATTTTTTATTGGAGTTTTTAAATAATATATCTACTAAAACACCTATCATATTAGGGGCAGATAGAAGAATAAATATTGATAATGAAAGCAGGCTTTTTAATACTATGGTGCTTATAGATAATAAAACCCTGCATTTTTATGATAAAAGGCACTTAACCCCTTTTGGAGAGTATTTTCCTTTTGAAAATATACTTCGCCCTGTAAAAGAGTTTTTCTTTGGCAAAGGCTCTATGTTTAGCCCTGGGGATAAGATAAATATTTTATCATCAGGCAGTATTAAAGCAGGCCCTGTAATATGTTTTGAAAGTGCTTTTTCACCACTTATAAATGACAGTATAATGTTTGGTGCAAACCTGCTTGTAATAATATCTAATGATACATGGTTTGGTAAAAACCAGGGCAGAATACAGCATTTAGCGGTGGATACCATAAGGGCTGTGGAATACGGCAGAGCTGTGGCACGAGCTACACAAGACGGCATAAGTGCTTTTATTATGCCAAATGGTAATATACCTTTAATGGAAGATAAGCAGATACCCCAGGTATTAATACAAAATGTGCCACTGGTGGAGCATAAAACATTTTTTGCTCTTTATGGCAATATTTGGATTGCTTTTATAATACCTTTGATTTATTATGAAATAAGGAAAAAGAAAAAACTAAAGAAGAATGACCATGGAAAATAACTATATTGTTTTAACATTAAATCTTGTGGAAATAATACTTATAACAGTTATTTTACTACACTCTTTTTACTTTAGTGAAAAAAAATACTTTAATAATTTGATTTTATCTGTTATTAATAAAATACTTGCCACCTTTCGTGGTATAATAACACATAAAAAAATGGAGGACAAATAAATGGGCAGCATAGGACCTTGGCAGGTTATAATTATACTTGCAGTATTAGTGTTACTTTTTGGGGCAAAAAAATTACCTCAAATAGGTAAAGGTATGGGTGAAGCACTTAGAAACTTTAAAAAATCTGTTAATGATGTTGATGATGCAACAGATATTACTCCTATTGCTTCTAAAAGAAGTGAAGATGTTTCTAAAAACGAAACTCGTTCTGAAGAAAAAAAGGACGCATAATACTATTAATGGTAAAAAAATATATAATGGCGGTTATTTAGCCGCCTTTTTATGCTATGAACCGTTTTTATTTTGGCAGATATATTCAGCAGGAAAACCCTTCTTTCATACACCTTATAAACCCGCTTGTAAAGCTTATAGTTACAGCTTTTATCTCTGGTGCTTTATTTTATTTTGGTAAAAATATATTATCTTTTTCACTTTTTACCCTTTTGCTTGTTATTTTAACTTTTTTTTCCGGCAAAATTTTTATTCCTTTATTTTATGCTGTGAAATCTTTTAAAGTTCTTTATATTTTTATATTTATTACAGTTTTATTTTTTGGGGAGCAGGGTAGTTTTTCCATATACTTTAAAAAAGATGATTTAATATGTGCTCTTTTAGGGGTATACCAGTTTATGTTACTTGTGGCTTTTTCTTCCATATTATCACTTACTTCCTCCCCTTCTGAAATTGCAAAATCACTATATATTTTTATAAAGCCTTTAAAAATATTTAAAGTAAACGTGCAAAATATTGGGCTTTCTATGCTTATAGCCATTAGGTTTATACCCCTTTTATTTGAAGAAGCATCTAAAATTATTACAGCCCAAAAACTTCGCGGGGAGTGGGTTAGCCAGGTAACATTTAAAGAAAAGCTAAAGTTTATATTTAACCTTGATTCTTTTATAATACCGCTTTTTGTGCGGGTTTTTCATTATGCAGAACAGCTTTCCATAACAGCCCTTTACAGGCAGAATATTTCGAAAGTATTATATCTTGAAAAAATAAATATAAAAGATATACTTTTTTTGCTTATGTGTATAACTTTTGTATGGGGAATATATGCAGGGATTAAAATATTATAAAGCATGCTTATGTACTTATGCAGGGGATAACTATAATGGTTTCCAAAGGCAAAAAAATGCAGTGGGGGTGCAAAATATTATAGAAAATGCTTTATCTAAAATATATAATGCTCCCATACAGATTACTGGCAGTGGCAGGACAGATACCCATGTGCATGCTTTAGGGCAGGTTTTTAACTTTAGTGCAGATAAATTTTTTACAAACGAAAACTTAAGCCGTGCTTTAAATGCTGTGCTGCCTGAAGATATTGCCATATTAGATGTGGCAGATGTAAATAAAGATTTTCATGCCGGCAAATCTATTAAATCTAAAACTTACTTATATAAAATTATAAACAGCCCTATTCATAACCCTTTTGCCATAAACCGTGCTTTATGGATTAGAAATAAAATAGATGTGGAAAAATTTTCCACCATACTTTCATACCTTAAAGGCACTCACGACTTTCATTCCTTTTGTGTGAAAAAAACTAAAAAAGAAAACACTATACGCACAATTAATTTTATAGATGTTTCAAGCAGTGGGGAAAATATTTCCGTATTTATAAACGCCAGTGGGTTTTTACATAATATGGTGCGTATAATATTAGGCTCCTCCCTTAAAATATTAAGGGATAATTTAAGAGATGATTTTGCCCTTGAAATATTTCAAAAAAAGGACAGGCGTGCAGCAGGGCCAACAGCCCCAGCTTATGGGCTTTACCAGTATGCAGCCTATTATAATAATGAAAATATTCCAGGGCTAGCAGGTATTCCTGAAAAATATAAAATAGATTATAATAAAAACTAAAGCTCAAAAAATAATGCAGCAGCCCCAAGCACACCAGCCTGGTTTTTAAGCTCTGCCTGCTCTATTTTCACCCTGCCTTTATATGCTGGAAATAATATTTTATTAAATTCATCATTTAATGGCTTAATATAATATTCTGCAAGTTCAGAAAGACCGCCACCAAACTTTATTTTTTCAGGGCAAAATAACGCTGCTAAATTTCCAAAAACAAAGGCTAAAAGTTTACCATATTCTTCAAAAGTTTTTATGGCAATATCTTCATTATTTTTAGCTTTTTCACCTAATTTATAAGGGTTTATATTATCTTTTCCCCCAAGGCTTTTATATATTTCCATAAGCCCTGAAGTAGAACAGTATTCATCAAGGCAGCCTTTTCTGCCACAGCCACAGATTCTACCACTTTGGTTTATAGACATATGCCCCACTTCAAATAATGTAATATTAGACTGCAATAATTTACCATTTAATACAAGCCCGCCACCAAAGCCTGTTCCAAGGGTGCAGAAAACCATATTATCTATTTGTTTTTTCTCCACAAATACATATTCACCGTAAGTTGCTAAATTTGCATCGTTTTCTGCTGTTACTTTTAAAGAGCATACTTTTTCTATATCTTTTTTAATATGCCTGCCGTTTAATATCTGCAGGTTTGGGGCAAATATTTCATCATTTTTTATATCATAGCCTCCAGGCAGTGCTGCTGCTATGCCTGCTGGTTTTTCAGATAAATTATCTACTATATCTCTAACTGTTTCTAAAAAACATTCATAAGTTTCTTCTGCTATTACCATTTTATTTTCTTCATATATTTTGCCATTTCTATCTACAAGGCTGCTTTTAATAGATGATCCCCCAATATCTAAACATAACACTTTTTCCATAATCTGCTCCTATAATACTTAAATCTACCATATTTATTTATTTTATGCTATAATTTAATAAATTTATATTTTGGTTTTAAAAATGGATAATGTGGCAGTTTATTTAAAAAAGATTGATGAATTTATTGAAAAATATAAAGATGAAAGCAAGATTTCCTCCATTAATACATACCTAAAAGGCAATGCAAAAATAATCTATGGCATACCTATGAAATGCTTTAAAGCTTTATTTTCAAAATATATTAATGAATTTTCTGCCATTAATAATAATGAGCTTTTTAATATTATAAACAGCCTTTTTTTATCCTGTGCTTTTGAAAAACAGGTTGCTGCCTGTAAGCCTGGTAAATTTATGTAAAGAGTATGTAGATAATAATGTAATAATAAGCTGGGCTGTTATAGACCAAATAGCCCTTTATTCTTTAGCTCAACTTAATAATTTTTCTTTTACTAAAGAATATATAACCCAAAATAACTACCTTTTAAGAAGAGCAGCAGTAGTTACTTTTGCAGAAAAAGAATTAAATATTGATGAGTATAATTAATTAATAGATTTAATAAAATATTTACTTGATGAAAAGGAAGAATATGTGCTTCGTGCTTCAGGCGGAGCCATAAGAAATATATATAACTATATTTTAAATTTTTAGAAGAATACAGCCATAAACTGCCATGAATAATGTTAAGAAATGCCATAGAGTTATTAGATGAAGATATAAGGATGGAAATACTTGTAACTTCTAAAGAAAAGAGAAAGCATATTTAATGCTAGCAGTTTTTAAGCACATTAAGAAAGTATAGCTTTAAAATCAAAAGTAAACCGTAAGCCGTTTTCTATTCTTTCTACTTTTGATTTACCGTGGTGACGCTCTACTATTGTACCAGCTATTACTATACCCCAGTAGTCAAAACTTTGGGAAAGCATGGTATGTTTCCATGGGCTAAACATGGAATCTATAATGTAGTCTGGCACTTCCACACCGTATAAATCTATGGTTAATGTTAATATTTCTGTATTTGCTTTTATATCAAACCTGTAATTTAATGGCAAGCATCCTGAAAAATACCTAATATTATCTTTTAATATATAGCATACTGCCAGTTTTAAAAACATTTTATTGGCAAGTATATGGAAAGTGCCTTCTTCTTCTATATCGTATTCTATATTGTAGCTGTCTGTAAATTTATGCAGATATGCTGTAAAGTTTCTATCTACATTTTTTTCTGATAAGGATATGATTAACTCTTTTAAAAACTCATATAAATCTACATTTTCTGTGATTTTAAAAGATATGGCATGGGTATAATCGTTATAACCTGCAATGATTTCTTCTATTAATGAAAGCTTGTTATCTACTATTTTCCACAGGTTTTGTATGTGGTTCTGTTTTAAGTTTTATCTGCCTAATAAAGCCACCGGCTGCAGTTAATGCGTTCATTACATTGTGGGATAAGTGCCTGGAAAAACCTGCTACAATAGACTGTTCCTCTATTTTTCTCATCTGCAGTATTTTTGTTATTTTTGTAGTAATATCATCAAAAACTATTTCAAAATTATAGCTGTCATCACTTAAAGCAATAACATGGCCTGCAATGGATATGCTTTCCCCTTTTCTATTTATTAACTTACCAGAAAAGTTGGAATCTGTGCCCTGCAGGGCTGCCCCCATACATCTTTTTACTTCTGCGGCTGTTGTTTCATCAAATATTTTAAATATGTTTTCTTCAATTAAAAAATCATCATCCTGGTATACTTTTGCAAACTTTCTGTTATAAAAGAAAATATCACCTGTTAAATCTATTTCCACAATGCTTTCAGGTGATGAGTTTAATATATGCTCTAACTTATTCATAAAATAAGTTATACGCTGTAAACCGCCTTCTTTTTCCATATATGGAGAGTATTTGCCTGCGATTTTTGTCATAAAAAAAGTATCAAGGCTTGATAAAATGGAAGTGAGTATTATATTTTCATCTTTAGAACTATCTATAAAATAACTGCCATTATGGGGGTTTTTATTACGCACTACTATCACAAAACAAGATGGGCTATACTCATCTGAGTATTCTGTAACAATAGCATGGGCTTCGTTTTTGCTGCACAATTTAAAATGGTTATTCAGCTCTTTTGCAATACCTTCATAGTGGGGAAGGTTTACATAAACATGTCTCACATTCGTTCTCCATAGGCTCTTTTATAGGCTACCATTTAAAATAATATATGTCAACATATACATTTATTTGCTACTGACCTAAAAAACTTTTAAAATAAACTTCCACCACTGCATCATCTGCAATAACATTATTCATTTTTGTTTTTAAGTCGTTTTTTATATATGCCATAAGGGTGGCTCTATCAAGGCCTACCACTGGGTAATCTTTTACCATACGGCGTATTTCTTCCACTGTTTCTTTAGATATTTTTGTAATAGAGGCTACATCTTTTTTACTGTGGGCTTCAAAAACAATGTCTATTTTAAAAAAATGTGGGCTGTCGTATTCGTTTTTCCTGTAAGCATCGCAAAAAATATCGCTAATAGTTACATAGTAAAGGTTTCTATTATGTTTTTTACTTTGCACCTTATACATATCATATATGGTTGGCTCTTGTTTTTTTAAAGTAACAGTAGAAAAATCTGCACTTTTAATATCTACTTTACCGTAGAGTTTCCATACCACAAGGGCTATGGCTGTCATAACTAAAAGCCATACTAAAATTTTTGCAATTTTTTTGCCTGTGCTTTCATTTCTTTCTTTACTCATGGCTTATATTATCATATTATTTTCATTAATAAAAGCAATAATTATTGTACGAGGCTTATTTTGAAAATAAAATTTATTACTTTCGGCTGCAAAGTTAATGCCGGGGAAGACCAGCTTTATTTATCTCAACTTATTGAACAGGGGTTTTTAGAAGCAAAAGATATTGATGAAGCAGATGAAAATTCAATAGATTACTATGAGGACTATGTTAAATGAAACAATGCGATGATTGTGGTTCGTATTACAGTGAGGGCAGTAGCTACTGCCCTTGCTGCGGTGTAAAGAATGATGAGTATGATGAAGATTATTGGGGTTATGATGATGAAGATTATTGGGGTTATAATTGGGGTTTTGATGACTATAACGAAGATA
>CAMEOC010000017.1 GCA_945929285.1 uncultured Mucispirillum sp. | reverse complement strand
AGCACAAAATAATATATCATCATATTACAATAAATTAATACCTGCCACACCTTATGATGGTATAAAACTTAATGCAAACTGCTATAATAATGTGATATATTTAATATCCTTAATAGAAACAGCTTGTAAAAAACTTATGAAAGGGGGCAGGCTTTTAGTGCATATTAATGATATGCAGTCCTTTGGTAATAAAAAATTTCAAGAGTGCTTTTTTAATAATACTTTGGAAGATATTGCCTCTAGTGTAGACGAAACAAACTATTTAGAAGCTTTTTACAGCTTTATATTAAAATATTATACATTAAACTACCATATAGGTATAACCTATAATGAAAACCTTAATGATAAGTTAATACAGGCAGGGCTAAACCCTGTTAAAGAAGATGAATATGAAGCTTTTTTAAGTAACTGCAGTAATAAAGTAGAAATATAACTTAGGATAATATATGGCAGAAGTATGCAAAAAAATATTAATAGTAGATGATGATAAGGAAATATGCGAACTGCTTACAATGTTTTTAACACTGGAAAAATATGATGTGGTTTCTGCATATACTGGTATGCAGGGCATGGAAAAAGCTAAAAGCGGCAGTTTTGATGTTATACTTTTAGATATATCTCTGCCAGATATTAGCGGACAGCAGCTATGCAAGCTTATTAGGCAGGAAAGCGATGTGCCTATTATTATGGTTTCAGCTAACGATAGTGTTTCAGATAAAGTTATATGTTTAGAATACGGTGCAGATGACTATATTTCAAAACCTTTTGAAAATATGGAGCTTATTGCAAGAATAAAAGCCGTGCTTCGCCGTGCAGAAAAACATAAGGAAGCAGAGTATGTGGATAGCCAGGGGGCTATTACTTTCCACGGGTTTAAAATAGACTATAATAAACGCCATGTGGTAAACAGCCTTGATGAGCCTATAAATCTTACACCTAAAGAGTTTGAACTTTTAGTATATTTTTCAAAACATACAGGGCAGACATTAAAGCGAGATACTATAATAGAAGATTTATGGGGCAAAAATACTCTTTACAGGTGGAGCAGAAGTTTAGATGTGCATATACAAAACCTCCGCCAAAAAATAGAACGAAACCCTAAAAACCCGTCTATAATACAGACAGTTTCTGGTATTGGGTATAAAATATCTAAATAGTTAAGGTTTAATGTTTTCATGAAAAAATTTATATTGTTTTTATTTGTTTTATATTTTCCATATTATTCTTTTGCTGTGACAGGCACAGATTTATATAATCAGCAGGTAATACACGGCACTTTTATTGAAAGCGGTTATGCAGATATTATGCTTAATAAAAATGCAAAAAATACTATTATGGATATTTTATACCACCAAATAGTAAACTATTTTTTTGATAATATGGATAGCAATACTGCAAAGCATTTAAGCATATATATGCCTGCTTCATTACAGGAATGCGATGATGAGTATTTAAGTAATATAGAGCAGGAAATATCCCTTAATTATTCCAGCGATGTATTAAGCATATGCAGGGAAGATGTGTATAGCAAAAACTTGGAATACCTTATTAACGAAACAGCCATAACAAATAAAGATGCTTATTATATTCTTCTTGAAAACCTGTTTAAAGAACATGCAAAAGAAATTGTGCAAATGAAAGATTTTAATATGGATAAGTTTATAGATATACTTGCAGTAAATAAACTTATATCCTTTAACGGCAGGCTTTTTATTGATAATAATATTTATAATAATACTGCTAATATAAAATGCGAAAACAACCACCAAAGTATTAATTTATTAGATGTTAAAACTAATGCACCACTTGATAATATAACCATAAGCAATAGAGAATTTTTCTTAAAAGGCTGCCTTGTAAAAAATAAACATAACTATTTTAAATATGTTACCATGTATGAAAAAACTGAATCTGACTATAATATGTATATGCGTATGCCGGTATATAAAAATACTTATAAAAAAGAAAGCCCAAGCCATTATATAAATACTTTATTTATTGATGTTAATAGGTATCACTTTAATATTTATGAGCCATTAAGTGATAATATTTCATTATTTTATGATTATATGGTGTATAGAAAAGGCACATATTTACAAAGCTTTGCAGTAAAAAATGATGATAAGTTTGATGTGGTATTTACAGATAAAACAGAAGGAAAATATACCTTAACAGAACAAAATATATCACTAAACCTTTTTAAAAATATGATGGAAAACTACTGTAAAAAATCAAACCCAATATGCTCTTTACTGCAAATGGAAGAATTAATCTCATTTAGTAATAATTAATATAAAAAGTATAATTAAAATAACAGCCACTTATTTAAACTTTAAATTGACAATATCTATCTTCATATATATACTTCCATCATGAAAGTTAGTGTAAATGGTAATGAAATTATACTTGCAAAACCCTTAAATCTTTATGATTTAGCCTGCTTTTTAAATATGGAAGCAGATGTTTTTATTGTGAACTCTTTTCCTAAAGATATATCATACATTGTAAAAGAAAATGATAATATATCATTAATAAAAAAAGGGGTTATGCCTGCAAAAGAACATTTAGAGCATCTATTATGCTGCAGGCAGGGCAAAAATATTACAGATATACTTAAAAACTCTAAAGTTGTAATATGCGGCTGCGGCGGACTTGGAAGCCATGTGGCAATAAGCCTTGCAAGAACTGGGCTTGGTAATATTAAGCTTATTGATTTTGATGTGGTAGAGCCTTCAAATATAAACAGGCAGTATTATTTTATTAACCAAATAGGCAGATATAAAACTGATGCTTTAAAAGAAAATATTAATAAAATAAACCCTTATATACATGTTGAAACAAAAAATGTAATGCTAGATAATGAAAATATAATAAATGAAGTTGCAGGCTTTCAAGTAATAGTTGAATGTTTTGATAATACAAAATCTAAATTAATGCTTATGGAAAACTGTATTAAAAAACTGCCCCACTCTTTTATTATTGGTGCATCTGGAGTGGCAGGATATTTTGATACAGATATTATAAAAATAAAAAAACTAGGTAAAAATATTTTAATAGTTGGGGATTTTGAAAATGAAGCCAGTGAAGATTTACCGCTTATGGCTCCAAGGGTTACAGCTTGTGCTTCCATACAGGCCAATGAAACCATAAAATATCTACTGCAGGGTGTTAAATGAATATAACTCTTAATGGTAAAACTTATAATATTGAAAAAGAAGATTATTTAATAAATATACTTCATTCTTTAAATATAAACCCTGAAAATATTATTGCTGAAATAAATGGGGAAATATACACTAAAGAAATGTTTGCAGAAAAATTAATATGTAAAAATGATGTGGTAGAGCTTGTTAAGTTTGTAGGTGGTGGCTAAAATGAAAAAGTTATTTTATACATTATTTATTATTACATTATTTTTTCCTAATATATTAAAAGCCCAGGAAACTTTTGAAGGCTTTGCTGCTAGAGTGGAAAGCTGGGCAGAAGGGCTTAACGGCTATGTGGTTAGCTCCAGTGGTGCAAGTATTGATTTAGGTAAAAATGCCAATGTGGCTTCTGGTATGGAGTTTATTGCATATAGAGATGGTGAAAAACTTATACACCCAGTTACAGGTGAATCTCTTGGGGTGAAAAAAGTTATTACTGGTAAAATTGCCGTTGCAAATATAGAGCAAAAATATTCTTCCACAAAAATACTTGAAAATAAAGGTATAAAAAAAGGCGATAAGGTAGAACATATTATGCCTGTGCCTGTCACTTTTAATACAAATCTTTTAGATGATGCTGAAAAAGCTCAGATTAAATATGCCCTTTTTAAAAGCAGCGCTTTAAAAGAAACTGCTTCATCAGATTACAGCATACTATGCCAAAGGGAAAACAGCGGTGCAGATGTGGCTAAATGCTCCCTTTTATTTAAAGGCAGTGCCATATTTTCTGATAATATAGCCGTTAAAGGTATGAAAATAATAAGCACTAAAAAAACAAGCGACAGTCAGTATAAAATAGATCAGCAGGTTTACAGCATGGCTGTTGGTTTTTTTTTAGGTAAAGAAAAAGAATATTTAATAGCTTTAGCTGATAGAAATTCTGTGGTTTTCTACGCTTTAGGTAATGAAAAAATTATAAATAAAGCTGCCCTTTCTTCTTTTGCCGGGGAAGTTATAAATATAGAATCTTTTGATATAAATAATAACGGTAGAGATGAAATAATTGTATCTATTATAGATAAAAAACAGAATGTAGTTTCCCAAATATATGAGTATGACGGCAAAAAAATGAAGCTTTTAGCCAGTAAAATTCCATACCTTTTTAGGTCTTATTATTCTTTAGGTAAAAAACACCTGGTATGCCAGGCTTACTCTGAAGGCAGTATGGTAGGCCATATTTTTAATGTTTCATATAAAGAAAAAGAAGGCTATATATATGATGAAAAACAAGATGTGAGCTTTGGGGCTTCCATATATGGCTATGGGCTTTTAGATAATAATATATTATTTTTTAACAGGCACGGGCTTTTAAGCAAAACAACTGGAGAAAAAAATATAGTCTATGATAATGTAGATTTTGGAAATACTGTAAACTATATAATATATACTGAAAAATTAAGCACTGGAGTTAATGTTGGGGAAACTGGAGAAAATGCCGGCTTTTTTGTTTATGATGAACAAAATATTGTAGTGCCAGTTTACCAGAGAATATTACAGCTTGCAAACGGCTCACTGGTATTAAGCAGTAATAAGCTTATGAAAAATAATATAATGGGTAGTTTTGAAAACAGCCAGTTAGGTGCATATTTTTTATCAAACAGTGTTACACCATCATACAGCGAAAATATTGCAGGCACTGCTATTACTGATATGGATATGGTAAGGGATGGCTCAGAGATATTGTATATATACTCTAAAAATAAAAACGGTATAGAAAATTTATATATGGATATTATAAAGACGGATTCTTTTTAAGAAAAAGCTTATCATATTCTAAAAAGCCGTAAATAATACTGCATACTGGTGAGTAAAATAATGCACCTTCAGGTATATTTTCCATGGCAAACATTAGATGCTCTACCCAGTTTAACATATAATTTTCTAAAAAATCTGCCTGCACCTGCAGTAAATGGTTTGCCATTTGGTTGTTTTCCTTTTGCAGATTGTAGGCTGTTAAGCCAGAAAGATGACCTAAAAAAGAAAGCTCATAAGATATGTGGTCTGCTAAATCAATATTTTCTTCCCCAATATCAAAATTATACTGCTGCTGCAAACTGTATATGCTTTCTTTTATATTCTCACCATATGGGGCAATATACATAGACTGGTAAAGGGATAAACTTTCAGAGCCGCAAAAAAGTGCAGAATAATCATTATATAAGCCGTTATCAAATATCTTCCTTTCTTCCCCAGATAATGATGAGCGTTTTTTAATAAATGATGAAAGCTCTAAAAAGCCGTTGCTTAGATATTTATTATGTTTAGATAATATTTCAAAGGCAGGAAGTATTTCCTGGGTGTATTCATATAAATCATCATCTGGTAAATCTAAAAATACCCTAGCCAAATAATAATATAACTGCTTTCTGCCAATATGCACTTGTATAAGTGAAAGATTATCTGCCATAAAATACTCCATACCACTATTGTAATACATATTTTCTATTTTTAAAAGCAGGAAATTAAATATTAATAGATTTTTTTAAAATAATATAAAGATATACGGCTATTTGCCAATAAACCTGTTATCCCCTATGGTTAATATATTATCTTCATAAGTTATTGTCATATTATCTTTTAATGATTTTAAATACTGGCTTTCATTATCCATATCTTCTGGCAGTCCCATCATCATGGTAGTGCCTAATTGAGTAAAAGATATTTTATTTTTCTTAATGGTATAGCCGCCTACATATCTATTTACTCCGCCGCTGCCATAAACACTGCCGTTATCAAAACCAATGGTGATTTTACTGTTACTTTCCAAATAAAATTCTTTATTATTAATAAGTTTATTAACTTTATTACTATTAATATTACACCCTGCAAAAATTATAAAAGGTGCTAATATTAAAATATACTTTTTCATACTTATACTTCCTAAAAAAAACCTGTGCTAAAAAAAGCACAGGCTTTATATATATTATGATTCCTGGTTACCTTTTGGGCGGACAGTTAAAACAGGGCATGGGGCTTTACGAACAACCAGTTCTGCTGTTGAGCCAAATAATACATGCTCTAAACCAGTTCTACCGTGAGTGCCTATGATAATCATATCAAACTTGCCTGATTCTGCTTCCTTTATAATTTCACTGTATGGGTTACCCCTTAATATTTTTGTGGTAAACTCTACACCCTGCAATTCTGGAGCGTTTGCCACAAACTCATCAAACTGCTTTCTTGCACCATCTTCAAAATCTGACGATAAGTTTTGCATTGGCATTCCCATTTGTGGTATATAAAAGGCCACAATATTGCCCTCATCAAAAAGTATATGCACTATCTCAAGCTCTGCACCTAATATTTTTTTCATTTCTACCGCATAAGCTAAAGCATAGTGAGATGCTTCTGAAAAATCTGTTGGAAAAAGTATTTTTTTTACAGGACCCATATATAACCTCCTTTAATTATTTACTTTTTCTTATAACTTAAAAGCAGCTCTTTTATTTCACCTAGTTTATAATCCTTTGGTAAAATCTCTAAAAAGCCAAACTCATAAGTTAATAATATATCATCAGCAGTAACATTAGATGATAAAAGTATAACAGGCATAGATGTGTGGATAAAGCCCACATTATTAAGCATATCCACCATATATATTTCTTTCATACTTAAATCTGCTATTACTGCATAATAATCATTACTGTTTAAAACTTCAATAGATAATAATGGGTTTGTAAGGCGCTGCAAAGAATAATTTTTTGCATCAAATTCATAATGAAGCCTTGCAAAAACATCATCATCGCCTGTAATAACAAGTATTTTTTTTACTTCCATAAGGCCTGCTCCCCCATTAGATTTGTAAAATTTTCTTCTAATAGTTTTGAAAGCTTATCTATACTTATATTAACATATTCTGATATAAATTTTCCAGTATAAAATACATTAGCAGGCATATTCTTTTTGCCACGCACAGGCACAGGGGCTAAATACGGGCTGTCTGTTTCTATTAAAAGCTTATTAAGTGGAGTATTTTTTAAAGCAACTCGCAGATTTTCTGCATTTTTAAATGTAACATTGCCTGCATAACTTATGTAAAAATTATGCTCTTTTACCCAATCAATAACCTGCATACTGCCATCAAAACAGTGAAATATACCCTTTAAATTATCATACTTTTTTAAAGCATTATTTAATACCTGCAGTGTTTCTTCTGCTGCATTTCTGCTGTGTATTACAATAGGTTTGTTTAGTTTACAGGCAATATCTATCATATCTTCAAATACTTCCACCTGTTTTTCTTTGGCAGGGTTATTTTCATAGTAAAAATCAAGCCCTGTTTCACCTACTGCTAAAACCTTTTCATCCTTTGCAAGGTTATAAAATCTTTCATAATCTGCTTCTTTATTATATTTATCTGCATATTCTGGGTGAAGCCCAATAGCAGCATAAAGCCCTGTATGTTTTTTAGCATTTTCCACTGCTGATATGCTGTTTTCATAGTCTATACCTATTGTAATACAGCGGAAAACATTATTTTCTTTTGCTAAAGTAATAAATTCTTCCACCTGCCTACCATACTCATCATCATGAATATGGGCATGGGTGTCTGTAAACAATATATTATCCATAACTATTTTATTTTTGTTCCAGCTGGTATGCTTTCAGGCAGTTCTAATACAAAATGTTTTTCTCCGTTGCTGGCAGCTAGTATCATACCGCGAGATTCTATACCAATAAGTTTTGCAGGCTTTAAGTTTGTAACTACTGCTATGGTTTTCCCTTTTAAATCTTCTGGGGCATAGCTTTTAGCAATACCTGAAACAATGGTTCTGCCACCGTCGCCTACATCTACAAGCAGTTTAAGAAGTTTTTCGCTTTTTTTCACATTTTCTACTTCTAATATTTTACCTGCTTTTATTTCCACCTTTTCAAAGGCTGCAAAATCTATTAAGTTATCTTCCACTTTTGCTTCTTCCTTCTTTTCTTCTTTTGTGCCGTATATTTTTTCAAGCATCTCTTTTTCATCTAACCTTGGGAATACACTGCTTGCCTGGCCTAATTTTACACCGCTTTTTAATAAGCCCATTTTACTTAAATCTTTTTCACTTTCCACATTAAAGTTATTATCTGCACCTATCTGCTTTCTTATTTCTAAAGCAGTTTCTGGCATAAATGGGTATACTAAGTAGCTTATGGCTCTAATACCATCTAAAACTGTATATAAAACAGAAGAAAGCCTTGCTTTTTTGTTTTCATCTTTTGCTAAAGCCCATGGTTTTGCTTCATCTATATACCTATTCATTACACTTATACTTTCCCAAATAGAAAGCAGTGCTTTATTGTATGCAAGTTTATTTAACTGCTCATCTGCTTCTTTAGCTGATTTTGCTATGGCATTATATACATTTTCATCTATACTATCTTTTTCTAAATATTTAGGCACAACCCCTTCAAAATATTTATTAACCATACCTATGGTACGGGAAACCAGGTTTCCTAAATCGTTTGCTAAATCACCATTTATTCTATGTATTAATGCTTTAAAAGAAAAATCACCATCTAAACCAAAAGGCACTTCCCTCATTAAAAAATACCTAAAAGCATCTCTACCAAACATTTCCACCAGCCAAAATGGGTCTATGGCATTACCCATAGATTTAGACATTTTCTGACCGTCCACAGTCCACCAGCCGTGAGCAAAAACAGATTTCGGCAGGCTAATACCAGCACTTAAAAGCATAGCAGGCCAGTAAACTGTATGAAACCTTAAAATATCTTTACCAACTATATGAAAATCTGCCGGCCAGTATTTCTTATTTTCTTCATTATTAAAATACCCTAAAGCAGATAAATAGTTAGTAAGAGCATCAACCCACACATATATTACATGCTTTTCGTTTTCTTCCATAGGTATACCCCAGGAAAAATTAATACGGCTGATAGATAAATCCCTTAAACCTTCTTTTATAAATGATATAATTTCATTTCTTCTTGATTCTGGGCGGATAAAATCTGGGTTTTTATTTATATGGTCTAAAATAGCATCTTGATATTTACTCATTTTAAAAAAGTAGGAAGATTCTTTTAATTTAGCTGTTTCCCTGCCACAGTCTGGGCATAAGTTGCCTTCTAAAAGCTGAGTTTCTGTCCAGTATGCTTCACAAGGGGTGCAGTACCAGCCCTCATATTCCCCTAGATAAATATCGCCATTTGCTTTCATTTTTTTGATTATTTCTAAAACTGCATCTTTATGCCTTTTTTGAGTAGTGCGGATAAAATCGTCATTGGAAATATTAAGCTCTTTCCATAAAGCCCTAAACCTTTCATTATTTTTATCTGCCAGTTCAATAGGTTTTAAGCCCTGCTTTTGGGCAGACTGCTCCATTTTTTGCCCGTGTTCGTCTGTGCCTGTTAAAAAGAATACATCATAACCGCACATTCTTTTATACCTGCTAATAACATCTGCTGCCACAGTGGTATAAGCATGGCCTATGTGGGGCTTATCGTTTACATAATATATGGGAGTAGTTACATAAAAAGTTTTATCCTTATTCATTTTATCCTCAAAAAAATATTATTTGCTGTTTTCGTTATTATTGTTATTATGGTTATTATTTTTATAGTTATTATTTTTGTTGTATTTACTGCCTTTATTATACTTTGGTTTTTCTTTTTCTGCTAGGTTTATAATATTTTCTTCTGGTATTAGTAAAC
>CAMEOC010000016.1 GCA_945929285.1 uncultured Mucispirillum sp. | reverse complement strand
ATTTGATTTAGGACTTGCTAATATATCGTACAAAAATAATTTTTTTTATTGATAAAAGTAATTATTTCTATATCATATAATTTATTATAAATTATGAGGTTTATAAAATGACTGAAGAATTACAGCGTATAAAAGAATACCACACAGAACACAGCGAATTTGCAAAAGCTATGAATATTAAAATATTAGAGCTGGATAAAGGCTATGCTAAAACTATTATGGAGCTTAAAACTCAGCATAGAAACAGTATGGGCATTACCCACGGTGGAGCTATTTTTGCAATAGTAGATACTACTTTAGGTGTTGCAACCACTGCTTATGGCACATTTGCTGTTACTGCTGCTGCTAATATTTCATATATTAAACCAGGCACAAAAGGCCCCTTAATAGCAGAAGCTAGAGAGCTTTCTAAAACTAGAAAATTAGGCACATACCAGGTAAAAGTTTTTGATGGAGACCACAGCTTAATTGCTATTGCACAAGCTACTATGTATAGGAAAGATAAACCATACCCACCAGTAGAAGAAGAAAGCAAATAAAGCTGCTTATTTATAAATAAGTTATAACTTTTTTAAAAAAATATAAAAAAAAGTTGTTGACAAAAATATTTATTTAGGTTATAAAGATTTTCCTTAATGACGCGGGGTAGAGCAGCTTGGTAGCTCGTCGGGCTCATAACCCGGAGGCCGTCGGTTCAAATCCGGCCCCCGCAATTTCTTATGGCGGTTTAGCTCAGGTGGTTAGAGCATGCGGCTCATATCCGCAGTGTCCGGGGTTCAATTCCCTGAACCGCCACTTTTTTTATCCTTACTCTCTTTTTTATTATATTCATTTTTACATTATAAAAAGTAATAAGTTACTTCGTAATATTTTGCTTATATTACTATCTAATATAATCACTTCATATTATCAGCTTTAAAATATATACTGCTTAGTTAGTTAAATACTTTACTGGGCAGTATTTTTATTTTTAATGTATTTTATTAAATAAATTTATCATTTTTCTTATATATTTAATGTTTTTCTTGTTTTATACTTTATTTTTTCATATAATATTAGCTACAAATGTTTTATGAGGTGAAATTATATGAAAAATCATTTAAAATGGACGCTTGTTTTTTTGCTGCTTGGCATTATTGCATACCTTTTCTCCCCAAGCATTAAAAGGCTTTTAGCAGCTGATAGCTACCTTTCTGCCCGCATTGCTTTAATGTATTTATCTGGCAGTTTAGGTATTATATTAATGTCTGCTGCTGTTTTAATATCTGCCAGGTTTTCATTTATTAATAACCTTTTTGGCGGTCTTGATAAAGCCTATGAAGTTCATAAATCAACTGCAGCTTTAGGCTTTGCTTTTGGGCTTATCCACTTTTTAATGTCTTTTTCCAACAGGTTAATGATTAAGTTTAATGTTATACCAGAGCCTGCTCATTCTACAAACCCTTTAACAGGTGCTGTGCTTTCCTTTTATAAGGCAGGGTATGCTTATTTAGAGCCTGCATTTATACTATTAATAATAATAGTATGTATTGCTGTAATAAAAAAAGTGCCATACCACATTTTTAAATACACCCATAAAATAATACCTATTTTATACCTGCAAATTGCTCTACATGCTTTCACTGTTCCATTTCGTGGTGGCTGGGTAGATACTATTGGGGGCTATATTCTCCAAGGTATGATAATTTTTGGGGTAATAGGTGCTATATTTTCTCTTTTTAATCTAACAGGTATAAAGCATAGATATAAAGGCATGTTACTATTAAAAGAAAAAATATCAAATGATATTATACATATAAAAGTAAAATTTCATAACAATACAAATTTTAACTTTTTTCCTGGTCAGTTTGTGTTTTTAAAGTTTGCTTACAGTTTAGAGCCTCATCCATTTAGTGTTGCTGGCTATAATAAAGATACTGCAGAGCTTGAATTTTTTATTAAAGAATGTGGCGATTTTACATCAAATATGTATAATAAATTACAGGAAAACTCCAATGTATTAGTGGAAGGTCCTTACGGCCAGTTTACATTTAATGATAATAAAAATAATCAAATATGGGTTGCAGGGGGCATAGGTATTACCCCATTTCTTGCAAAATTATCAAGCTTAAAAGATAATAAAGCTGCTTCTAATATTGATTTTATCTATTCTAAAATAGGTGATAGCCCCTTTGATGAAAAATTAAAAGTATTATGTGAAAAAGCAGGTGTTAACCTTCACTTAGTGGACAGCAAAAAAGACGGGCTTTTAACTTATGATAAAATTAAAACTATTACCCCAAATATAACATCTGCATCGATTTGGTTTTGCGGTCCATTAGGTTTTAGAAAATCTATATATAATGGCTTAAAAGCAGATAATATTAATACATCACTTTTCCATTTTGATAATTTTAGCTTTAGATAGTATATATAATTGTGCCATATTTATTTATGGCACAATATTTCTTGCATAAATTATTTTATTATAATATAAATCATACAAGGTAATATGTTATGAGTGAATTAAAATATATTTTTGGCCCTGCATCATCAAGAAGGCTTGGCAGGTCACTGGGCATAAATATTGTGCCTTCTAAAATCTGTTCTTTAGACTGCCTGTATTGCGAAGTAGGTAAAACAAAAACTACCACTATGCAAATTAAGCCCTATATTAAAGCAAAGGATATTTTAGAAGAATTTAGCTTAAATTATAATAAATTTAAAGATTTATGTGATGTTATAACTATTACAGGTGCAGGGGAGCCTACCCTTAATTCTGAGCTTTATGATATTTTAAAGGGTATAAAAAACATTACAGATAAACCAATTGCCATTCTTACAAACACTACTACACTGCATATTAATACTGTATATAATACATTACTAGAGTTTGATATAGTTGTTCCTAGCCTTGATAGTGTTGATAGTAAATCATTTCATAATATAAACCTGCCTGAAAAAAGCATAGATATTAAAAATATTATATCTGCTTTAACAAAATTTTCCCATGAATATAAGGGCAGGCTTTTTATTGAAGTGCTTTTTTGTAAAAATATAAATGATGATAAATTAAGTATAGAAAAGCTTATAAATGCACTAAAAAATATAAAAGCAGAAAAAGTTCAGCTTGGCACAATCCACAGGCCTCCAGCTTACGAAAATATAGAAAAAGTAGATGATGAATTTTTACTAAGCACTGCAAAACTTTTAAAAGAAAATAATATAAATGCTGAAGTTACAGGGGGTTTTTCTTCCCTTTATAAAACTTCTGCCACTTTAAATTTAGAAGATTTAATACCTGCCCTTTTAAAAATGAGGCCCTGCACTCTGCAGGATATGGCTTGTGTTTTTGGTAAAAGTGAAATAGATATAAAAAAGGCTTTAGATTTATTACTTAATAATAATAAAATCAAAGCCTCTTTATACGATAATATTACTTATTATTCTTTATAAGATTATATTATTACTTATTTTCTGCCACTTCTTTATTATCCCCTATGTTAGAGATTTTATCCATTATATTTGTAATCTCCACTATTTCTGGCTCTTTTGGAAGCTCTGGGGATATTAGTGGTGAAATCTCTGAAACTCTTATAACCCTTTGCCATATTTTTATAAACTGTTCTTCTTTCAATTTATTTTTTGCCACTTTTGAAAGCATTACTTTTTTACCATCATCATTTTGCAGGCTGTTTACAGCGTGGTATATTATATAATCACCGTTTTCCATACCGCCATACATTATAACATGGCCTTTAAAAAATATAAGTGTTCTATATGGTTTTGCATTTCTTAATACTGCATAAAATTCTTCTTCGTTATTTGGCTTATCAATTAATTTTTTGCCTACAAGTTTTTGCAGCCCTGAGCTTCTAGGTATATCTGCCCCAAAAACTCGCCATAAATCTCTTACATAGGCAGAGCAGTCCCTGTATCCTGCCTTTCCGCCCCAGTCATAAGGGTTTTCCAGCTGGCTTTCTGCCATGGCTTTCATAAGGTCTTCATCATATACAGCATTGCCTATTACAAATGAGCCATCAAGGGCAGTTTTTGCATAAGTGCCTTGTGGGGTTAAAAGTAAAGCCTGGTTATTATCGTAACTTAAAAGTGGCACTTTATCCCCAATGCCGTATTTTACACCGCCTATTATAGTGTTATCTTTTATAACCCTTACAAATGGCAGCTGCTGAATACCAGAAAAAGCCACCTGAGAGTATAGTTTTATTTTATTAACTGGAACCCAGCCCCGCATAAATTCAGACATTATGTAATAAAATTCACCGTCTTTTGATGTGTGCATAATAAATACAGGGGCAAAAGCACTCATTCTTGTATACTGGTTTGAATCAAATTTTTCGTTGCCTCTGTGTATTGTATCATGGGTAGGGTATAGCTTCATATTAATGCTTTCTGTGGTAAAACCCACCTGTGGCACTACAACTGAAGGTATGGCTTTTACATTTCTATTTTCCTTTATTAAATCCAGGTCTTCTTTTGTCATACGCCTGTCGTTAATAAATGAGCCTTTATATGTGAGCCTGTCAAATGTTATATATTTACTTAATTCATATCTGCTTATTTCAAACATAAAGTCATTGGTGTTTGTGTAAAAATAATAGGGAGAAAACTTATTTTTACTAACCTTTGAAGTGCTGGCACAAGATAATGTCATGGTAGCTAAAACTGCAATAACAAGTATTAATAATATCTTTTTACTCAACTTAAAACTCCTTATTATTTTTTCTTTTCTACTACTTTCCGTTCTAGTTCAGATAAATACTCAATACTCTTATTATATAGATGCTCAGGAACCATAAGCTCAACTTTATCCTGCTTAAGATGCTCAAGGCCCTTAGGCACAGCAACATACCCTTTTGTAACAGCAGGTATGCCCTTAGACATTAAATATGATGAAGCCTCATCTGCCAGGCGTCTTGTTTTGTATTCTCTAACCTTAATCATATAATGTCAATATATATTATTCCTGATAAATTGCAATAAGATATTTTATATTACATATTAACAGGTTACATTTAATACTTAAAAACTACTTGTAATAATATTTAACTTTTTCATATTTTATATGTGGAAAACTTGTGGACAACTTTTTCCATATATAAGCTTAAAAACTATTGATAAATAAGGAAATATATTTTTTATTCTATATTATCAATAGTTTATAAACTTTTCCTTTATTTCCTAGCATTTATGCTGTCAAGCATTTTTTTTATAAAATTTTTACTAATATCTTGTGGAAAACTTTTCTATAAAAGTAAAAATTTTCTTTATATAGCATAGGTTTTTTATTTTGCCTTTTTTTTAAGCACAAAAATACGGCTTAAAAATTTATAATTTTTACACAATTCATGTTATTTTATTTTGTTTTTCTTTTATTATTTTTAATAGATTAAGCAATATTTATGCCATATTTTTAGGTAAAAAAATACTGCAAAACTCATGTAAAGTAAGTTTTGCAGTATTAAGTAGACGGAAAAGCTAGCTTAAAAGTTTTTACACCTTTAAGCTATTTTATATAATTATGTTTATTCTTCTTCCTCATCATCAACTAGTTCCACATCTATAAACTGAATAACCAGCTGGCAAATACTGCCATCTTTATCTTCAGCTACATATACTGGAAAATATCCTTCGCCATAAGGTGAGGAAAAAATTACTGCATTATTTTTTTCGTTTATTTTAAAATTTACCCAGTCGCCGTCAGGGTATTGGTATTTAGGGTTATCTTTTGCACTTTTTTCCAAATCTTTTGAATATATATCTGTATAAGCATCAAAATCTTCATTTGCTTCTTCTTCTTTTGTAAGCCTGCTGGCAAGGCTGTCGTAACCATCTCTATCCATAAAAGCAGCAAGGCCTGTATCTATGATTATACCAAAAAAATCTCCTTGAGATTCTATTTCAGATAAATCTTCATCGCCATAAAGTGCTTCCCTGTATACAGCTGGGGCATTATCTGTAAATTTTATGCGGACAGCTGCTATTTTACTATCCATCTCATCTTCCTCATCTACTACAATGGAAGCAGTTACAGGAAACTCCCCTTTAGGAAATTTATCAAAAAAAGGGCTTATGTTGTGGTCTAAACATGCTGTTGGGTCGCATGCTACTATATCACCGGAAGTGATTTTTATTGTGCCTAAATCTAAAGTATCTATTTTACAGCCTGCTATTTCTTTATCTGTAAAATATTTTTCCAGTGGGTTTTCCGGGCATATTATACTTTTCTTTTTATTATATTCTTCTAACCATTCTTTATTAACACTCATTTATATTTCTCCGTTTTCTTATAATATATAATATATATTATTTCTCTTTTTTGTCAAATATTTATTATATTTGGCAAAGTTTGAAAGATTTTATAATTTTTCTGCAATTTTTTCAGCTATTAATTTACTTGTTTTTGTGCAGTCGTTAAGCCCTATACCGTAAAGCACATTGCCGCCTATATAAATATTGCCTAGTTTTGAGGTGATTTCTTCTATTTTAGCTACTTTTTCACGGTGGCCTATGTGGTATTGTGGTATAGCTTTCATTACTTTAAATGTCTGCACCATGTATGGCTCTTTTTTAACTCCAAGCACATGTTTTACATCTTCTATACATATTTTTAAAAGCTCATCTACATCTTTTTCCATTAAAGCATGGTTTGTATCGCCTCCTGCCATTATCCTTAAGAATTTTTTCCCTTTTTGAGCCTGCACAGGAAACATACTTGATGTAAATAATGCACCTAATATTCTCATATTTTCTTTTTTTGGTATTAGGTAGCCAAAACCGTTTAAATCATCTACTATATCTTCATCATTAAAGCCAAGGCCTGCCACAAACATAGGGGCATAAGGTATGGTAGATAAAGTTTCTGAAAGGCTGTTATCTAACCCTTTTAAAAATTTACTTGAAGCATAAGCTGGGGTACATACTGCAATTATATCAAATTCAAATTCTTTATTACCTGCTTTTACATTATATTTATCATTATTTTTTGTTACTTCTTCCACAGGTGTAGAAAGTAATATTTTTGCTCCTTTACTTTCTGCAGCTTTTGCTAAATCTTTTACAGCTTCACCCATACCGCCTTCATAGGAAGTTAATACTCCACCAGGGCCTGCAGGGCCGCTTTTCTTTTTAGGCTTTTTAATCATACCTTTTACTAAGCCACCGTATGTTTTTTCTAAATCATGTATTACAGGAAAGCAAGACTGCAGGCTCATTTTTTCAGGGTCCCCTGCAAATACGCCAGAAACCATAGGGCCTATTAAGAAATCAAGTGCCTGCCTGCCTAATCTTCTTTCTGCAAAGGAAGCTAAAGATTCATCGCTGTCATCTTTTTTTTGCGGTACAAATATTTCTTTTGCTAAACGCATTTTGCCACCAAAGGTTAAAAGTTTTGATTTAAAAAATGCTCCTGCACCCTCTGGCAGCCTTTGAAGCTCTCCATACCTTTGGATATATCTTATGCGGGCTTTATCATTACTTTTTACAAGCTTTTCTTTTAAGCCTGCTTCTTCAAATACTTCTAATGTGAAAGGCTTGCTGTCTAAAAAACCGTTTGTGCCAGATTCTATTACAAAACCATCTTTATGCACAGAATCTATTGTGCCCCCAAGCCTGCTTTCTGATTCTAATAATGTAATATCAATATCTTTTCCCTGTTCTTTCAATAACCCCAGCTTTAATGCTAAAGACACCCCAGAGATTCCGCCACCTATTATTCCCACTTTCATATTCTTACCTCGTATTATTATTTAGGACATATATAAATATCGCTGGATGAAAATACCGGCACAGCAGTATAGCTAACTTCCCCTGCTAATTTTGTCCGCCTGCACACAAGTTTATAATCATCATAGCTTAACATTCCAGCACCTTTAAAAGATTTTGTCTGCAGTTTCATTATTACAGCCTTTTCGTTACCTGCTTTTTCCACTGCTTTTTCTGCTATTTTGCCTATATATTCTGCTGCTTCCACCCTGCCAAGCTGTTTTTCCTGGCTTATTTGCTCAAAATAGCCCATAACTGCAAAATAATCTGCCCCGGCAGATTTTAATGTTTCAATGTTTTGAGAATACCAGGAAATACCTGCTTTTTCATCAATTGGTGTTTCATAATATATATTTGCTGCAAATTTTATTTTAGGATTTTGGGTTTTTGCACGCTCTTTTAGCTCTTTAAAAAAAAGTGCAAGCTGTGAGCTTTTCCACTGGGCCCACACATAAAAATCATCTTTATATTCAGAAAATACTTTCCTGCCGTTATACTCTTTTACTTTATTAAAAAAGTTTTCCGCCTTTACTTCTATACCTGTTTCTTCTTTAAATAAAAAACTGGCATACTTATCACTACCTTCTGTATATTTTAAAATAAAATCATCTTGAAATAAAATACCGTCTATTTCATATTTGGCTAAATCTTCAAAAAGGTTAAGTATAGTTTCCCGCACTTCCTTTTTAAAAATATTTGCCCCATACCCTTTTTCCTGGCCTCCAGCAGCTGATAAACTCATACTCATAAATTCATCAGTTTTTAAAAAGGATAAACTTCTTGTTGCCATCCAGGCATAAAGCTTTACATCATTATCATGGGCTGCCTTTACTACTTCCCCTAATATATCATAAACTGTGCAGGCATTATCTGTTTCATAATATACTCCGCTTTCGCACTTTAAAGAAAGCCCTAAATGGCTCCTATCTTTACTATTATGAAACACTCTAAAAAACACAGTATTTATACCCATATCTTTTACTTCTTTAAAAAATGCACCAATATTGCCCTTATATTTTTCATCAAGCACAAAAACTTGAGCACCGTTTATTTTATATATTTCTTCACTGCTGTATATGGTTTGACCAAAAGAAATATTACTATATAAAAATATAAAAAATAGTATTAAAGCAGTTTTTTTCATACTTAATTATTTTTTGTAACAATAGGCTTTATTTTAAATTCCTGGCTAACCCTTTGTGCCACCTGCTCTGCCTGCTGCCTTGTATCGCTTACCCCAAGGCGAACTCTATACCATGTTTTACCATTTATCTGCACCTGTTTTATAAACACATCTGGAAATTTAGCCCTGTATTTTGCCATTTCCTTTTCAGCAGATTCTTTAGACTGCACAGCAGCTATCTGCACCACAAACTCCCCAACTGGTTTTGGAGTAACAGGTTTTACTGTTTCTACTTTTTTAGGCTCCGCTTTTTTAGGTTCTGCCACCTTTTTCACTTCTTCTCTTTTTGGCTCTGCTTTTTTTACTTCTTCTTTTTTAGGTTCTGCCTTTTTCTCTGCCACCTGCTTTACAGTTTCTTCTTTTTTAGCTTCTATTTTTGGCTGATTATTAGTAACAGGTGCTTTTTCTTCCACCTTTTTCTCTGCCTGCATATTTGCATCTTCCTGCACCACCATATTATCAGCTATTTCTACATTATTTTTTACAGGTGGAGTTATAGTTGTAATTATATTATCCATATCTGGAGCAACTTCTGCCCCTTCTTCCTGCATGGAAGTAAAAGTTATCGTATCGCCATCTTTTGGGTTTGTGCTTACTTCTTTTGGTCTTTCATTTTCAGATATTTCCACTTCCCCACTTTCAGAAAATACTTTGCTTGTTAAATATGCAATACCATATATAGTTATACCAAAACATACCAATACTACAAATATGATTAATATCATATCCCTAAATGAATTTTTATTATCAGACATTTCTCTACATCCTTTGTGGAGCTGATACACCTAAAATATCAAGCCCTTGTTTTATTGTAACAGCAGCAGCTTCGCAAACTGTAAGCCTACCACAAGTTGTGCTTATATCTTCACTGTTTAATATTTTATTATTATAATAATAAGAATGAAATGCAGCTGCTAATTCCTGCAGGTGATAGCTTACCCTGTGAGGCTCTAAATTATATGCTGCAATCTCTATTACATACTTTAGTTTTACCATATTTTTTATCAGCTTGATTTCATCACTGCCTATGGCTTTTTCTAAACCTTCACCTTTTTTATACTCTATGCCTTTTTCCTTTGCATTTTCTATTAAGCTGTTTCCTCGTGCATTGGCATACTGTATATAATAAACCGGGTTATCGTTAGATTTTGATTTTGCCAAATCAATATCAAAATCAAACTGAGCATCGTGGCTTCTCATGTTATAAAAAAACCTTGAAG
>CAMEOC010000015.1 GCA_945929285.1 uncultured Mucispirillum sp. | reverse complement strand
CATGAAGTCATTGTAGAGTCTTTCCAAATGGTGGGAAGCAAAAAAGACAGAGCAGAATTTGACGAAAGCATGGTAGATAAAGATGACATTAAAATGCCATCTGATGACAGCATGATTTCAGATGATGATGTTCCATTTTAAAATTAGCTATAATTAACGGAGGACAGTGATGGCTGTTATTAAAAAAAGATTTCAAAAGAAAAAATTATGTCGCTTCTGTGCAGACAAAATAGATATTGACTATAAAGATGCAAAACTTTTACGCCAGTTTATTACAGAAAGAGGTAAAATTATGCCTCGCAGAATGACTGGCACTTGTGCAAAACACCAAAGGCATTTAGCAGCAGCTGTTAAAACTGCTAGGATTATTGCACTTGTTCCTTTTACACTTAATAAGTAATTATATATTAAATTCACCAGTTACTAAATAATAACTGGTGAATATTTTGGTATCACTAATGACAGGTTCAGTTCAGCTTTATTCAATTTTAAGTTTTTTATCATTTTATCTTATTTATATTATATCAAAATCAGTTTTTGCTTTTTTTGGGGTTATATTATTTATTGCTTCAGGTATTGCTTTACTTGCATATTTAGAATCAAGTATTCGCAATAAAAAAACAGATATAATATCTATTGTGTTTTATATTTTATTTACATTATTTTTTGTAGCCTTACCTTATAGCAGCGAGCTTATATCAAAAAGCGGTTTATCATTAAACAGTGCAAACCTGCAAAGTTTTTGGATGCCTGTTTATTTTTTCATAATATTTTTACCAGTTTATGTACTTTTTATTAATAGAAAAAAAGAAAAAGAGCTTTATATTTCAATAATAATATCAGCATTTATTCCTGCTTTTATTGCAGGCTTATTAATACTTTTAAATGCAGATTTAAGAAATTACAGTATAAATGCTGTTGCAGAAATAATTCAAGTAGGTATTATAGATGCCCTTGAAACCATAAAAAATACCCAAAATATTGAGCTTCCAGAAGCATCAAAAGATATATTATCATACTTATCACTTCATAAAATGGAAGTGGCAAAACAGTTTGTATATTTAATACCTGCAGGCCTTGCTTCAGTATTTATATTAATTACTTATATGACAGATAGAATGAAACCATTAATAAAAGAAAACACCATAATTATAAGGGAATATAAACTACCAGATAATTTAGTATGGTTTTTAATATTAGGGGGCTTTTTAATATTAACTCCTTATGAGCCATTAAAATATATTTCATATAATATATTAATAATATTTGGTTTTTTATATTTTTTCCAGGGTATTCAGGTTGTAAATAAAGGCTTTGAAAGGTTTCAAGTTTCCATATTTTTTAGAATGCTCTTTTTAATATTTATATTTATGTATTTTACAGTGTTTGTTGCACTTATTGTATTAATTGGGCTTTTTAGTATATGGTATAAACCAAAGTGGCTGCAAAATAAAGATGAAAACCAAAAAGGTGATGAATAATGGAAGAAGTAAGTAACCAAAAAGGTGAAAAAACGAAAGCTACCAAGGTTGCCATAAGTGTGGCATTTTGTTTAGCAGTATCAAAAGCTGTAGTTGGTTTTTTAACAGGTTCACTTTCCATATTATCATCAGCTGTGGATTCTATTTTAGATATTGCTGCATCTTTTTTTAATTTTATTGCGTTGAAAAAATCAGAAGAACCAGCAGATATAGGCCACCAGTATGGCCATGGCAAATATGAGGCTATGGCTGCTTTTATCCAGTCTATTATTATATTTTTATCTGGTATATTTATATTAATTTCAGCATGGGATAAGTTTATACATAATAAACACCCGGAAGTAACAAGTGCCGGGTTTATTGTTATGGGTATATCTATTGGTGCAACAGTATTTTTAACAATATATTTAAGATATAAAGCAAAAAAAGAAAACTCTTTAGTTTTAGAATCAGATGCAATGCACTACTCCATAGATTTATATACAAATATAGGTATTATTTTAGCATTATTTATAATAAAAATAACAGGGCTAACGGTAATAGATTCTATTGTGGCAGCTATTGTAGCATTATATATTATATATTCAGCCATAAAGTTAAGTTTACAGGTTTCAAAACAGCTGTTAGATTCCAGTATTGAAGAAGAAGTTTACAGTAAATTATTAAAAGTGTTAGAAAGTTTTGGGGAATACCATTTAGATTTTCACAGGCTTCGCACAAGAAGTGCAGGTAATGAAATATTTATAGATATGCACTTAACTTTATGCAGAAAACTCACCCTTGAAGAAGTCCATAAAATAACCGATATTATAGAGCATGCTATTTCAAAAGAAATAAAAGGAGCAGATGTAACAATACACCCAGAGCCATGCAACCATAGAGATGATGACCATACAGAGTGCAATTCCAATAGAATAAGGCAAGGTTTGGAAAAATTAAAAGACTAAATATTTTTTAAGAAATTTATTAATTTTACTATTTTTTTTATGGTTAAAGTCAAAAATTTTAGTATAGTCAATATCTTTATTATAATTAATATGCTTATAATCTAAAAGCTTCCAGGTATGCAAAAATTTGTGATTTTTTATTAACCCCTGCTAAATTATTAATTTCTTTATTAATATTTTTAATTTGGTTTATAATATTATTTTTAGCAGAATTACAATCATTATCAGCATCAAAAATAATTACAGGGTTACTATATTTTTGTAACTGTGGCATATTTACCAGGTTATCTTTACCACCTGTTACTTTAATAGCAGCAGGTATATTATGATACTTTAGTAATGGCTGCAAAAATGTTTTATCAGAATTACCTTCAACAAATATATACATATCTAATCTCTAATTTCATTTTGATTATGAATATTTAAAGCAATATCTTCTTTGTTATAAGTAATATAGTGGATATTACTTTCCTTTTGGTATATATTAAATAATTTAATATTAGAAGAATTATTATGTATTTTTTTACTTAATAATTCTAAAAACTCTTTACTATGGGTTGAGATAAAAAATCGAATATTATATTCTAATGATATATTTAAAATATTATCAATAAGTTTATCCAGTAAAGTAAAATGTATACCATTTTCAAATTCATCTATTATAATTATTTTATTACCTGCTAAAATAGAAGAAATAATAGTTAAATAAGAATAAAAACCTTTACCCATAGATTTTATATTAACGGCATTAGATAAGTTTTTTAAAAAAACAGATATAATATTGCCAATAAACATTATATCTTCAATATTGTTATCAAAATCATGCAAATATTTATTTAATAGTTTTTTAGTGTTATTATTCATAAGAACTTTTGAAAGATTATTTTTTAAAGTATCGTAACTAGAAAATGATGCTAAATATTCAGCAGATAAATTTATAGTGTTATTAGAAGTTGGTAAGTTAATATGAATATTGCTATCATTATCAATAGAAGCAGAGTAGGAAAAACTTTCTAAAAAATATTCATAATTAATATTAATACTGCTTAACCAGTTATTTAATCCATCATATACTATACTGTTTCCTGATTTAATTATAAGGTTAATATCTTTATCTAAAAAGCCAGAAATTTCTATATGATTATTAATATTATAATCGTAAAAAAGAGTTGTAAAAATATCTTTTTCATGGGTAAAATTACGAATTTTAAGAATATTATTAAGAGAGTTCATCTGTATATTACATAAAAAATAGACAGCTTCTAAAATAGAAGATTTACCAGTATTTGCAGCACCTGTAAAAATATTTATATCTGTAAAATTATTTAGTGATATATTCTTTATAGCCCTAAAATTATGAATATTAATATTTTTTAGAATAATATAACCTAATTTTTTATTAATTATATATCATATTATAAAAATCAATAATATATATTATTCCCCTTTATACCCTGTTTTTAAGTCATTGATTTTATGGTTTTCATTTTTAGTAACAAGGCTTACAAAAACATATATTAAAGCAGATAAGCAAATACCTATTATAGCCTGCCATGCAGTCTGCACTTTATAAAAAACAGGAAGATTTAGCCCCTGCACTATTAATAAATTATAAACTGCAAAAATAACTCCAAAAATCATGGAAGCATTGGCACCATATGAGTTGCCTCTTTTCCAAAAAAAGCCTAAAATTAAAGGAATAAAAACACCACTTGTAATAATATCTGAAGCTACGAAAGTAAGCTTTAATATAGAGCGAACAGCAAGGGCTAAAAATATGGCAACTATTGCTATTATTAATGTGGAAAGTTTTGATAATACAAGCCTTTTTTCATCACTATAATTTTTTGGGGCAATATCTAAGCTAATAGTCATAGCAGCAGTATTTATTAAAGAATCCATAGTAGACATAACAGCAGCAGAAAGCCCAAGAAATACGAAAGCACCTAATACAGGGTGCATATATTCTGTAACAATAGCAGTAATAACACCACCTTTAGGCATATCAGCAAATAAAGCAGTGGCAGCCATACCAGTAAATACAACTAGTAAATAAAGGGGGATATATACAAAAAAGCTCATTACCGCCATTTTTGTGGCATCCTGCTGATTTTTAGCAGCACTTATTCTTTGCCATACATTTGCTTGAATTACCCAGGAAAGCCCAAAGGTTATAACAAACACCATATTTTTTTCAAAGCCATAGGAAAAAGAGAAAAAGTCTTCATCCCGCATAATTAGTGCTTTATCATAAATATTATCTACACCGCCAGAATAATAAACTGCAACCACAAGCACAATTAATGCAGATATAAAAAGCAGAATAAACTGTATAATATCTGTTATTACAACACCTTTAAAGCCACCAAATACAGAATATACTATAACTATAAATGTGCCTAAAATGACAGCAAAGCCGTAGTTAATACCTAAATAGGCACTAAATATTTCGCCTATTCCCACCATTTGCACAGCTGCATTTAATGTCATAAAAAATAATATCATAATGGCTAATATTTTAGATGTGGAAGTAGAATACCTTGCCTGCATAATTTGCTCTTGAGTTAAATAGCCAATTCGGCGGATAAAAGCAGAGCCTAATATCATAATAAAAGTAGAAGCAAGAACAGGCATACCGTATATCCAAAAGGCAGACATTCCCTCATGGTAAGCATAGTCTGCCGTTTCTAAAGCAGAGCCTGCACCCCACCAGGAAGCAATAAATGTTATGGATAAAGCCCAAAAGGGCATAGACTTTCCAGCAAAGAAAAAATCAAGAGTGTTTTTACTTTTTTTCTCACGAAAAACTATAAGAAGTAAAACAGCAAAATATATAATAAGTAACGAAAAAGATAATATTTTTAACATAAATAAATTATATGGATAAACATATTATTTTTCAAGTGATAAATTTTTAAAAAAAACAAAATCATATGTATTGTCACCCTATTATAAATGGAAAATAATTGCAATTTTTATGAAATAAAATATAAGTATAGTAGTAAACTATGAGCAGAATATGAAAGGGAAAAAGTTTTTATATTTAATAATATCTTTTGGGAAAGGATAAGCTTAGTAATAATATAGATTATAGAAACGAAAGTTTAGTTGAAAATATAAGTAATAATATAACCCTTTATGCTCTGTGGGAAAAGGTGGAAAGTAGTATAAAATATTATAAAATAACATTTGATGCTAATAATGGTTTAGGGCAGAAGCACAGATTATACACTTTTAACAGAAGATGATACCGATGGGGGACTTATGAAAATTCAAGTTACATATACTAACGGCATAAAGTCTGCATTAAAATATTATGAAGATGTAATAGAGCCTATTATTAACTTATACACATTAAGTTCTGGGGAAAAAGAGTGGCAGGAGTTTTTTGCAAAATAAATAAATATTAAAAATGTAGAATATAACATTTTCCTTTTACAAAGTCATATCTGGGTGCTATATTTAAAAAAATAAGCGAGGTATTATGGGAAATATTATATTACTAGAGCAGGAAGAAGATATCCGTTTAGCTGCTGTAATAGTTGCAAGAAACAGGCATATCACTTTAAAAGCATATAAAGATTATGATGAATATAAAAATAATAAATTAGCAGATCATGCTGTTTTTTCTTCAAATAAATCAGAATGTGAGCAGTATAATTTTACTTATATTAAAAAGCCATATACTGCTTCTGAATTAATGCAGATAATTACCAGGGGGCAGTAAATATGCAGGCTGATGAAGAAGTAGAGAAAAAGAAAAACTTTGTCCATTTGCACCTGCATACAGCATTTTCTGCCCTTGATGGTGCAATAAAAATAAAAAAACTAGCCGAAAGCCTAAAGGAAAAGGGCATGGATATGTGTGCCATTACAGACCATGGTGTAATGTATGGCATAATAGATTTTTATAAGATAATGAAAAAGCATGGCTTAAAGCCTATTATAGGCAGTGAGTTTTATATATCACCTGACAGCAGGCATAATAAAAAAGACCATTATAAGCCAGGGGATGATACAAACTACCACTTAGTTTTACTGGCAGAAAATAATGAAGGCCTGCAAAACTTATATAAACTTTCTACCATTGGTTTTTTAGAAGGCTTTTATAGAAAACCTAGAATTGATAAGGAAATATTAAAGCAGCACTCCAAAGGTGTTATAGCACTGTCTGCCTGCCTTGGTGGAGAAATAAGCCGTAAATTTTTAAAAGAAGGTTATGAATCAGCAAAAAAGGCAGCTTTAGAATACGATGAAATCCTTGGCAGAGGCAACTATTTTCTAGAAATACAAGAAAACGGCATACCAGAGCAGAAGATAGTAAATAATCAGTTAATACAAATCTCAAAAGAAACAGGCATACCTCTTGTTGCCACATGCGACAGCCATTATCTTAATAAAGAAGATTATTCATCACACAATATATTAATGCAGATACAGCTGGGTCAGGTTGGGGAAGAAAAGCGAAAACCAAGGCTTAAGCCAATTGATACCACACAGGAAGTGAAAAACGAAGCCCCTAAAAATTTAGAAGGTGATGTTAATGGATATTTGGCAAGGGAAGATGATTTAGATGATTTAAGCAGAAGCACATCTGATACCATAGACCCTGCTATTATGCACTCAAGAAGCGGTAAAATGGAATATTCCAGTATGCTTTATGTAAAAAGTGTAGAAGAAATATACCATGATTTTGCATACTGTTTAGAAGCTGTGGAAAATACTGTGGAAATAGGCAACAGGTGTAATGTAGATATTACTTTTGGCATAAACCATCTGCCACTTTATGATGTGCCGGAAGGCTATACATTAAAATCATACTTTATAGATCTGGCAGAAAAGGGACTTGAAGAACGGTTGAAAAAAGTGCCAAAAGAGCAGCACCACATATACCATGAAAGGCTAAAATATGAGCTGGAAATCATTATAATGAAAGGTTTTGATGCATACTTTTTAATAGTGTGGGATTTTATAAATTATTCAAGAAAAAATAATATACCAGTAGGTCCCGGCAGGGGCTCAGGGGCTGGCTCATTAGTTGCATATGCTTTAACTATTACAGATATTGACCCAATAAGGTTTAAGCTTTTCTTTGAAAGGTTTTTAAACCCAGAGCGAACAAGTATGCCAGACTTTGATATAGATTTTTGTGTGCGAGGCAGAGAGGAAGTTATAAAATATGTAACAGAAAAATACGGTGCAGACAGGGTTTCCCAAATTGTAACCTTTGGCACATTAAAGCCTAAAAACGCCGTTAGAGATGTCTGCCGTGTATATAATACACCACTTGTGGAAGTAAATAAGCTTGCAAAATCTATTCCTGATGGCCCTAGTATTACCACATTTAAAAAGGCATATGATGCAGACCCAGAGCTTTATGACAGATTTAAAAATATAGAGCATGGGGAAGAAATACGCAGGCACAGCGAAAATTTAGAAGGCTTAATAAGGCAGGTGGGAATTCACGCTGCAGGTGTAGTAATAGCAGATAAACCACTTGTGGAATATGCTCCCCTTGCAAAGGGTCCAAAAGGCGAGGTAATTGTTCAGTTTGAAAAAAACGCAGCAGAATCTGTGGGACTTATTAAGTTTGACTTTTTAGGGCTAAAAAACTTAACTATTATAGATGAAGCTGTAAAAAGAATACATGAAAATGTAGATAAAGATTTTGATGTAAACCATTTAGCTTTAGATGATGTGCAGGTTTATGAAATGCTTCAGCGGGGTGATACAGCAGGGGTATTTCAGCTTGAAAGCACAGGTATGAAAAACCTGCTTAAAAAACTTCGCCCTTCAGTATTTGAAGATATTATTGCAGCTAATGCTTTATACCGCCCAGGGCCAATAGACAGTGGTATGCTTGATAGTTTTATAAGAAGAAAACACGGCGAAGAAGAAGTTATATACCCTTTTGAAGAAATAGAAGATATTTTAAAAGAAACATATGGCGTAATAGTATACCAAGAGCAGGTAATGCAAATAGCTCAGGTTTTAGGTGGCTACTCTTTAGGGGCAGCAGATAATTTACGGCGGGCTATGGGTAAAAAGAAAAAAGAAGAAATGGAGAAAAACAGAGCCGTATTTTTATATGGTGATGAAAGCAGAAATATACCAGGAGTGGAAAAGCTTGGCAAAGATGTGCAAAAAGCATCAGATTTATATGATTTAATAGATAAGTTTGCAGGCTATGGCTTTAATAAGTCCCACTCTGCAGCTTATGCTTATATTGCATACCAAACAGCATATTTAAAGTTAAAATTTCCAAAAGAATATATGAGTGCCCTGCTTTCAGTATCTATTGATAATATAGATGATGTAGTAAAATACATTGAAGAATGCAGAAAAATGGGTATAAAAATTCTGCCGCCAGATATAAATAAAAGTTTTTATGATTTTAGAGTGGAAGGTGAAGGCATACGCTTTGGGCTTGGTGCTATTAAAAGTGTAGGGGAGGCTGCTATCACATCATTTGTCATAGAGCGAGAGAAAAACGGCAAATATAAAAACATATATGATTTATGCAATAGAATGGACTTTAAATCAGCAGCCAATAAAAAAACCATAGAAGCTTTTATATATTCAGGAGCTTTAGACTGTTTTGGTAAATCACGCCACCAAAACGCCTGTGTGTATATATCTGCTTTAGAGCAGGCAGCAGGCAGAGCAAAGGACAGGGAAAAGGGCTTAGGCTCCATACTAGATTTTATATCAACAGAAGGCGATGAATATTACCCAGAAGTAGAAGAACTGCCTACAAAAGAGCTTTTATCAAGGGAAAAAGAAATACTAGGCTTTTACTATTCAGACCACCCATTAAGGGAGTATAAAGAAATTATAGAAACATTTGCAGAAGATATGGAAAATGTAAAATCTATGCGAAGTGAAAACGAAGTTTTGGTTTGCGGTATGATAAAAACATTAAAGCACCACATAACAAAAGCTAAAAAAGAGAAAATGGCGTTTTTAGAGTTAGAAGATGAAACAAATAGTTTAGAAGTGGTGGTTTTCCCAAAAATATATATGGATAGTATAATGCACTTAAAAGAAGATAACATTATAGCCATAAAGGGAATATTTACCCCAAATGCAGATGATGAAAAAGGGGGCAGCCTGCAGGCAAGAAAAATTACCACATTAGGCAAAGCTTTAGAAGAAGAATCATCTGCTGTGCAGATTATTTTTGATACCAGCAAATCAAGCCCAGATAAGCTTTTCCGCATAAAAACATTATGCAGCATCCACTCAGGTGCATTAGAAGTGGAGCTTGTTTTAAAAATAGACGGCTACCTTATAACCCTAAACACATCTGATGAACTATATGTATGCCCAGATGCAGAGTTTATAGAGCAGTTGAAAAAGGTAGAGGGAGTGGAAGCCATAAACTTTAAAGCACAAGATGAAAGTAAATATTATAACCATGATTTTAATAATGCAGACTATGAAGTAGCAGAAGGATGGAGTTAGCTATGAAAAAAGTATTAACAATTGCAGGAAGCGACAGCGGTGGCTGTGCAGGAATACAGGCAGATATAAAAACCATGAGTGCTTTAGGTGTTTTTGGAATGAGTGCCATAACAGCAGTAACTTCCCAAAACACTCAAGGGGTTACATATATTGAAGAATTAAGCATAAAATCAATAACAACACAAATAAAAGCCATATATGATGATTTAACACCTGATGCCATAAAAAGCGGTATGCTTTTTTCAAAGGAAATAATTGTAGCTGTGGCAGATATACTTCAAAAGGAAAATAAAGCCCCATATGTGCTGGACCCTGTAATGGTTGCCACAAGTGGAGCAAAGCTTTTGCA
>CAMEOC010000014.1 GCA_945929285.1 uncultured Mucispirillum sp. | reverse complement strand
CTAAAAGTAATTCTTTTGGTATAAAATATTTTGGGTTTTTAGTTACTTTATTATATGCTGTAAAGCCCATATCATCAAAAATAATTACAGGGTGAGAAAATTTGTAAAACATGGCTACAAATAAAACAAGCAGCATAAAAAACAGCAGAAATCCGCATATAAATAATATATTTATTAATAAGTTATCTTGAAACTGCCCATGGTATATGGAAGATAAAAACCCAAAGGCAAAAAATGCAGAGCCTGCAATATATAAAAGCAATTTAAAAGGGGAAAGGTGTATTTTAATATTTTTCATTAAAGCACACCATGTTCTAAATATTCTGTATGAAACTGTTTTAAAAGCCCAAGTATTTCTTTCCTATGGGCATTTAAAGTATCAGTTTGTATTAAATACGGTGTGCCATAAAGCTTTATATGGTGACGCATTATTTTATAAGCAAGTTTATTTTGCTGCAGCTCAAGCAGGGTTTCAGGGTCTTTTACCATTACTGCTATGTAGTAGTTTCTATTATCTCTTACTTCTGTAAATTCAATAATATCATCCCATAAAACCTGCTCAGAAGTGCCTATTATGCTTTTTATAATAATAAATTTATCATTTATAGTAAGCACAGTTTTTTTAAACAGCACCATTTTTAAAGCAATGGCAGAAGCAACTGCAAAAGTTATGAGAAAAATATTGCCTATAATTTTATAGCCCCCCTTTAGCATATATAGGGAAGCCAGTGCAAAACCAAAGGCAGCAGCCACATAGTAAAACACCTTTGCTTCACTTTTAGATATTTCATAAGAGCCATCTGGCAGTGGACGCAGGTGAGATTTTATTGCAGACTGGTTATTATTTCCATTACTATTATTATTGCTTATCATTTACCACCATTTTATAATAAAGTGATTGTTTCAATTTGTATTAAATATTTTGGCACATCCTGCATATAGCCTATTGAGCCTGTTGGAACAGTGCCTATTTTATCAACCAAATCCATACCTTTTGTAACTTTACCAAATACAGCATAGCCGTATCCTGCCATAGTGGCAGATTCAAAGCCTAAAAAGTCGTTATCCACTAGGTTTATGAAAAACTGGCTTGTGGCAGAGTTTGGGTCGTTGGTGCGAGCCATAGCAATGGTGCCACGGTCATTTTTAAGGCCGTTATCACTTTCTATTTTAATTGGTGCTTTAGTTTCTTTTTGGTGCAGGCTGTCATCAAACCCACCACCTTGAATCATAAAGCCGTCAATAACACGGTGGAAAACAAGGCCGTCAAAAAATTTATCATTAATATATGAAACAAAGTTTTCAACAGTAATCGGTGCTTTATCTGGGTATAATTCCAGCTCTATTTCACCAATATTTGTTTTCATAAGTATGTTAATATTGCTTCCTGCTTTTTTAGGTGATTTAGCAGTTTTAGCTTTTGGTGTTTTTTCTTTTTTTTCAGTTGTTTTTTTAGCAGTGCTTTTTTTTGCAGTAGTTTTTTTGCCTGCTGTTTTTTTAGTAGTATCTTTTTCTTCTGCCATTATTTTATTACCTTTATGCTTTTTATTACAACAGGTGTTAAAGGCACATTTTCATGGAACCCTTTGCTGCCTGTTTTTACTTTTGCTATTTTATCAACCACATCCATTCCTTTAGTAACTTTACCAAATACAGCATAGCCGTAGCCTGCCACAGTAGGTGCTTTATAATCTAAAAATGGGTTATCCACCAGGTTTATAAAAAACTGGCTTGTAGCAGAATCTGGCACTTGAGTTCTAGCCATTGCTAAAGTGCCTCTAGTGTTTTTAAGGCCGTTATCACTTTCAATTTTTATAGGGTTTAATGTAGCTTTTTCTTTTAATTCAGCATTCATGCCACCGCCTTGAATCATAAAACCATCAATAACACGGTGAAAAACAAGTCCGTCATAAAATTTATTATTAACATAAGCTAAAAAATTCTGCACAGTAATAGGTGCTTGTTTTTGATATAGTTCTGCTTCTATTTGGCCCATGGAAGTATCAATTAATACTTTTGGGTTGCTTTGAGCAAAGCTTGTGCTGTAAGTTACAGCCATAATTAAAGCTGTAAATAAAATTAATAACTTTTTCATTAAATACTCCAATACTTAACCCATACCAAGAGAGCGGCATTTTTCACATACACCAAAAAGGTTCATATAGTGGTTTGTCAGCTTAAATTTATATTTAGCTGCAATCTGCTCCTGCATAGCCTCTAAATCTGGGTCGTTAAATTCTATATTTTTTCCACATACCACACATATTAGGTGGTCGTGGTGTATTTTACCCATAATCACTTCATAATAACTTCTGCCATCACCAAAACGCACTTCCCGCACTATACCTGCTTCAATTAAAAGCTTTATAGTTCTGTAAATTGTAGCAAGCCCAATATTAGAATCTATCTCTTTAGTAATAGCATAAAGCTTATCAATATCAATATGCGAATCATATTTCATAAACTCATCAAATATAATCTGCCGTTGAGTTGTAAGCCTTAACTTTTGGGTAGCAAGGAATGTTTTAAAATATTCCCTGTTCTTTTCAATATCTTTTTCATGCATACTTTACTCCAAGTTACTTATAAAATAAACTAAATTCTTAATATTTGCAAAGATTTTTTAAAATAAACACCATTTTCCCCACAAAAATATTAAAACAAATAAAATTTTACTATAAATATAAGTAGTTTATAAAAAATTATGAAAAAAAGTAAAAAAACACTTGCAAAATTATAAATTATTATATATAAATACATTCTCAATTGCAAATGCGCCCATAGCTCAACTGGATAGAGCGTTTGACTACGGATCAAAAGGTTGTGGGTTCGATTCCTGCTGGGCGCGTAAATTAAAAGCCTTGATTTCCCAAGGCTTTTTTGTTTTTAAATTTCAGTATATTCTACTGCAAATACTATTTGTATCCCATTTTCGATGATTATTATTCTTAAGTTACTTTAATTTTATATAAAAAAAGCCGAATATTTATATTCGGCTTAATATGTTTTGTTTAGTCTTTTGAAAATTTACCCTGTTTATTTGTTGCTATTTCAGCAATTGATGTTGTTAGCCCTGCAATTCCCTGAATATCTGATGGTATGATAATTTTTGTAGCCTGTCCATTTGCCATAGCAGCAAATGCTTCTAATGCTTTTAATGTAAGAGCAGCATCTGAAGGCATTGCTTTATTAATAAGTTCTAAACCCTTTGCAGTTGCAGTCTGCACTTCTAAAATAGCTTGAGCTTCACCTTCTGCTGTTCTTATAGCTGCTTCTCTTGCAGCTTCAGCTGCTAATATTTGTGCCTGCTTTTCAGCTTCTGCCTCTAATATTTTAGCTTGCTTTTGCCCTTCTGCAACTAAAATAGCAGATTTTTTTTCACCTTCTGCTTTTAAGATAGCCTCACGTCTTTCACGCTCTGCTCTCATTTGTTTTTCCATCGTATCTTGAATATCTTTTGGCGGTACAATATTTTTTACTTCCACACGAAGCACTTTAATACCCCACGGGCTTGTAGCTTCATCAAGATTTGCTCTCATTTTATTATTTATTATATCTCTTGATGTGAGAGTTTCATCAAGCTCTAGATCACCAATTATATTACGCAAAGTAGTAGTTGCAAGGTTTTCAATTGCTAAAAGTGGGTTATGAACTCCATAGGTATATGCAAAAGTATCTGTTATCTGGTAAAATAAAACCGTATCAATAGACATGGTAATATTATCTTTTGTAATAACAGGCTGTGGCATAAAGTTAATAACAAGCTCTTTTAGAGAAACTTTGTTTACAATTCTGTCAATAAATGGAACCATAATATGAATACCAACACCCCATGTGGCATGGTAGCTGCCTAATCTTTCAATAACAAATTGCTCAGATTGTGGAACAATTCTTATGTACTTTATAAGTACAACAATAATTACAAGAAGTAATGCTAATAAAATATAAATAGATGTCATTTCTCTACCTCTTTAACTATTAATTTATTGCCAGCAACATTTACAACAATAACTTTTTTGCCAGTATCAATTACTTGATTGTTTTCTGATAAGGCAGCCCAGTCCTGCCCCATAATCTTTATTCTACCTTGATTTAGGGTATTTTCTATTGTTTCATATACAATACCTTCTTTTCCAAAAATAGCTTCCACATTTGATTTTGCCCTTGGTTTTGCAAATTTTAATGCAAAAGGCCTAAGTAAAATAAGGGATATTAGTGATACAATTAAAAATACTGCAATTTGTAATGTTATATTATCACTGATTAATGATAAAAGCATAGTAATAACAGCACCTAATATAAACCAAATACTAATAAGAGCCGCAGTGGATATTTCAACAATAATAAATATTATAACAAGTATTAACCATAAAACTGATAATACCATAAACTCTCCTTCATTATGAGCTTTATATATACTATATATTTCCATAAAGCAAGTTATTTATTACAATTTATAAACCTTCTTTCAAACTCCGCCAATATTTCTTTTAATCTATCATCTAGGTAATTTAAAGCTGTTTCTCTTATATCTTTTGGCACCCCATAATATGCTGCTGCTATGGAGCTTGTTATTGCACCAATAGTATCACTATCTCTGCCAATGGATATGGCATTTCGTATAGCATCTTCAAAACTATTTGATTCAAAAAAAGCCTGCATAGCCTGCGGTACAGAATTTTGGCAGCTCATATTAAAATTATAGCTTTGCCTTATTTCATCTAGGGTAAAATCAATATTATAATAGTTTTGCATAATATGCTTTTTTACATTTTCCATACTATCTTTTTGCAGTGCTAAAAATACAGCTGCTGTAACAGATTTTGCTCCCTTTATACCTTCAATATGGTTATGGCTTATAATAGTTACTTTTTGGGCTAAAGACAGGGCATCTTCCAATGATTTTGTAGCATAAGCACAAGGGCTTACCCGCATGGCAGCACCATTTCCAAAACTGCCGTATGGCTGTGGGTTTTCACTAACTAACCACCTGTAAAAACCAAGTCCAAAACCACAGTTTGGGTATATTCTGCCTATATTTTGTATGGTATTTATGGCAATATTATTGAAATTTGTATAATCATTATCACATTTAAGTAAAGATTTAGCTACTGCAAGGCTCATAACACTATCATCAGTAAACCTGCACCTTGGGTGAAATAATTCAAAATCTTTCGTTTTTATATTCTGCCTTTCAAACCTGGAGCCTATAATATCCCCAATAATTGCACCAATCATAATTTTTCTCCTTGTTTAATTTATCCTGTGTAATATATTTTATCAATAAGTTTTTATATAAATTATCTGTGCGACATTTATTTTCATTACAAAAAAGTATATACAAATAAATGGTATAAATTTTAGGGAGGGAATATGATAAAATTTAGTAAAGCAAAACCAAAAAGAAGAACATCAAAGAAAAAAGCTCAAAATACCCACTTTTTAGAATCATGCAGGCAAAGGCTGGGGCAAGTGCTGGACCCTAAAATAATAACATCGCAAATAAAAAAGGGTACACTGGAGCTAATAGACAAACAAAGCCACAGAGTAAGCCGTTATAAATATATTTTTGAAGAAAAAGAATATATGATATGTTATGATACTTTTAGAAAACAACCTATAACCATATTTCCCTACTCTAAAGAGTATGAAAACAACCCAGAAAAAAAATACTTCTGGTGGCTAAGTGAGGAAGAAATATAAATCAATAATAATGTATATGTGTGACAATAAATGTCGTATATTGTGAAATATTATACAATTAATTTATCCTTGAAATAATTATATTTTGGCATATAATGAAAATATAAAATTTGAATTTTGGAGGAAACATGAATACATTTGTAGTTGGAAGTAATGTTGACGGTAGTGGAAAAATGGACTACTACTTAAAAATTATGTCAGAATATCATGTTGCATTAGTTTATTATAACCCAGCAGGAACAATAAAAAGAGAATTCGATAAAATTAAAAAGGGTGATTTAGTTATTATTGCATATGGTAGTAATAAAAATAAGAAATATTTTTTTGCTGGTTATGCAAAAAGTAGTAATCAAGGTGCTTTTAAAGTAAATAATGAAATAATAGAAGGTCATATTTATCTTGATAATTTTATATCTTTAGAAAATTATGATGTTCCATTTAGTGAAGAAAATGCATATGGTGCTTCAAAACGACCTTTTGCAGTTTACCAATTAAAGGAATCTAATTCTGCCGATAAATTAATAATTAATACAGTACATAACATAATAAGAAAAGAGATTAATAAAATGAAAAATGAAATATTTGATTTACTTACAACCAACCACAATCTTATTTTAACAGGTGTTCCTGGCACTGGTAAAACATACCTTGCTAAGCAAATAGCAGCAAAAATGATATTTGGGGAAGATATTACACTTGATAATATAGAAAAAGATGAAGCCAAAAAAGCAAAGTTTGAATACCAATATAAATTTGTACAGTTTCACCCATCATATGATTATACAGATTTTGTAGAAGGTATAAGACCTGTTACAAAGGAAGATAACTCCCATGGTTTTGTTAGAAAAGACGGCACTTTTAAAGAATTTTGCAAAAGGGCAATATATATAAATATTGATTATAATAAGTTACTAATTAGTAAATTAAAAGAATTTTGCGAATATTTACTAAAAGAAACTATAGATAAATCAATGAAAATAGAAAATATAAAAGGCAGTAAAGATGCAGCTGCCCCTATAAAAACTGTAATATATAATCAAGATAATGAAACAATAAAAATAATTGTTGATACTGTTAGTGGTAATAATGGTATTAGTTCTACATCTTTGCATAAAATTGCAGAATGGTATTTATTATATACTACAAAATTTTTAGAGCTTGATAAAGAAAGTCAGAATATGAAAACTTTTGATAGTACACTAGGTATTACTTATGGTGGAAGCCATACTTATATATATGGTTTTATTAGATTATTTCATGATAAATATGGTAAAGAATTACAAGTTCCAAGTTATTATACAGTAGATAAAGACGATAAAACTCCTTTTGTCTTTATAATAGATGAAATAAACCGTGGTGATATAAATAAAATATTAGGTGAGCTTTTTTATGCAATTGATACAGGCTACCGTGGGGAAAAAGGCATGGTAGATACTCAATATCAAAATTTAGTAGAAAGTGGTGATATTTTTTCAAAGGGTTTTTATATACCTGAAAATGTATATATTATAGGCACTATGAATAATATTGATAGAAGTGTGGAAAGCATAGATTTTGCCATACGCAGACGCTTTGCATGGAAAGAAATTGCACCAGAAGAAACAGCAGAAGAAATACTGAAAGATATTAAAATAGCTGGTGTGCACAATGTGTTTAATGCTTTAAATAGTTTTATTGCAAGTGCTGAAGGCCTCGGGAAAATATACCAAATTGGAGCATCTTACTTTTTAAAATTAAATAGTTATTTAGAAAATAATAATCTAACAGCAGAAGAAGCATATAAGAAATTATGGGATAATCACCTAAAAGGTTTGTTTTTTGAATATGTTCGTGGCAAAAAAAATGCAGACGAGATTTATTCTAATATAGAAACCACATATTTTAATGCTGTAAATGAAATATTAGCTAACTAATAGGGTACTCTATGGTTTTCTATGGCTCAACTACAGATAATAACCAGTCTGTAAAGTTAGAAGAAATATTTGGCGAAAATTATCCTCAAGATATTCTTAATGAACTTTATAAAATATCTGGCAAAAAAATTGGTGATTTAAAAAATAAAGATGGTTTTTTAGTCTTTTGTAATGAAGATAAATTAAAAGATGATGTGGAAACAAGCAGTGTATTTACCATATCAGATAATAAATTAACAACTTATAATATTGCAGGGTTTATAGGCACAGAAAATACCCTGCTTTCTATTCGTTCTAGGTTTGCAAAAGATAATGAAACAGATTATTTTCTTCATTATATGCTTTTAAAGGTATTCAATATAAACCTTAGTAATTTAGAGCATACAACAGCTAAAAACAATGTATTTCATTTTTTACCATACCTTTATTACTATGAATACGAACCATTAAGGCAAATATGCTTGCAAATATTAATGGAAGATGATGAGCTAAAATATGGCAGGGAAGAAAATAAAATATACGGTATATTGTTTGATATTTCATGGCTGTGGGAAGAATATCTCTATACTCTCATAAAAGAGTTGGAAAGCGATTTTAAACACCCAAGAAATAAAGAAAAAAGTGGTAGAATATCTATGCTTGAAAAAGATAGCTGGCATGCTTATCCTGATTTTTATTCTAAAGAATTAAGCATAGTTATGGATGCAAAATATAAACATGCACCAGAAATTAATAATATATCCATCGAAGATAGAATGCAGATAATATCCTATATGCATATACTTGGGCTTGGTAAAGGTGTGTTTTTATACCCATCATTTAAAAATGAAATTAACTGTAAAAAATTAAGGTTTCATTATGCAAAAGAAACAGAAGAATGTATTTTCCAGTATAAGTTTAATATACCACATTGTGATGATATTAATAATATGCAGCAGTTTATAATGCAAATATCAAAATCAGAAAAAATATTTAAAAACTACTGGCAAAATTTTGCTAAAATAATTGAAGATAATAAATGATAAACTCTATTTTATAAAATTAAAAGCATACTTAGTTTTAAAATAATATTTAAAATTAAGTTATGCTTTTTTATCCTTATTTCCTTTAATATCAATATGTTATCACTCTTTTAAAAATATTTATTTTATGCGACATCTATTGTCGTAGACGCGAATATAAATGAAAGATAAAAGGAGTGTTTTTATGAAAAGAGGAATAAGGGAAATGAAAACTCAAGGTTTTACAGCAGAAGAAAAGGTGATTGTAACAAATTACATTAAAAACGCATTTAACAAAATAGACCTTTATAGAATAAGTGATGATTTTTGGTCTTTAATAATAAGTATTTTACCTAAAGAAGTATTATGGCATATTCAAAAAACCCTTGAAAAATATATTGATGAAGGTAGGGAAATTCGCCGTATATCAAAAAAATCTTTTAAGTATTTACCTATAAATCAAAAGATTTCTAAAGAGTGCAGCCATTTAGAAGACTATGAGCAGGAAGAAATATTTGATATTATTGAAAAATATATCTACACTGTAAAATCTAAAAATCTTGTATTAAAAAAGGTAAAAAAACTTGAAAAAATATTTGACTTAAACCTTGAAGAACTTGAAATTATTACATTTTTTTACTTAAGAAATGCTAACGAATGGGATTTTTGTGGATATGAGTTTGACAGGGACCAATCCATAGAAAACTTTTTAAATATCCCAAACAGCAATATAAAAAAGCTGTTAAGCTATAAAAACACCCTTATGTATAATGAGATAATAAGTAAGAATAATGATTTTGCCTTATCTGAAACTATGATGGAATATTTATCCACAGACAGCAGCAGCCTTTTAGACTACCTATGCACAAAAGAGTATGGCGATTATGATATAGAAAGCTTTTTTCTTGATGAACAAATAAGAAATAATGCCATAACCATGATGAAAAAAGTGCCAGATGTAAAAATACTGCTTTATGGTGCTTCAGGCACAGGTAAAACTTCTTTTGCAAAAAGTTTGGTAGAATCTTCTAATAAAATACCTTACATCCTTGATGAAAATGAAAACTTATGGATTGCTTCAAGGTGTATATCATATGATGAAGTATTAATTATTGATGAAGCAGATGATTTATTAAATGAAGGTATGTTTTCTTTTATGAAAGACAGCAAAAAAGCAAAACTTAATAAAGATTTAGATGATATTGATAAACCCTGCATATTTATTACAAACACATTAAAATCTGCAGATAAATCTGTTTTAAGGCGCTTTAACTATATTATAAAATTTCCTGATTTATCTGAAAAAGAAAATGCAATGCTTTGGCAAAAAAATATTATAGATATTGAAAAAATATTAACGGAACAGGAAATACAAGAACATGCAAAAAAATACAGCCTGCCAATTGGTATTGTTTCAAAAGCAGTTGATAGTGCTGTAAGTTGTTATAGAAGTAAAGAAAAACGCAAAAAAATGCTGGAAAGTATATTAGAAAGCCATAATAATTTAAGAAATAAGAAAAGTAATTCAAAGTTTGAGCCAAAATCAAACTTTAGTATGGAGTTTTTAAATACAGATATTTCAGCAGATAATATTAAATCATACATTGAGCATTATAAAAAGATGGATAAAAAAGAACGCTGTGCCATACTTTTCCATGGAGAGCCGGGAACAGGTAAAACAGAATTTGCCCGTTATTTAGCAGAATTAACAGGCTTTGACCATAAAACAGTATCTATTTCTGATTTTTTATCTCCATATGTAGGTGAAACAGAATCAAAAATTGCAAAAGCATTTAAAGAAGCCACTAAATACAATATAGTATTGATATTTGATGAGGCAGATTCTCTGCTTGCAGACAGGCGAGGGGCAACTCGCAGCTGGGAAGTTTCCCAAATAAATGAGTTTTTAGCTCAGCTTGATAGGTATAAAGGTGTATTTATAGCCACCACAAACTTTGTAAAACATTTTGAT
>CAMEOC010000013.1 GCA_945929285.1 uncultured Mucispirillum sp. | reverse complement strand
CAGAGCATGCTTCTTATCTTTTAGAAAATGTGCCATCTATTCAAGATATATTAAGCTGGGAGAAAATAAGCTGTAACTCTATTAATGTTACAGATGCTTCTGCTCCATTTTCCGATGAGCCTTTAGAATATAACTTTGGATACGATGATTTAGTATTTTTTGTATATACTTCAGGCTCAACAGGCCACCCAAAAGGTGCAATGCTTACCCATGGTAATATGTTAAGTGATGCAAAATCCATAGATAATACATTAAAATGGCATCCTTCTAAAAAGTTTTTATTATTTTTACCAATATTTCATTCATATACATTGATGACATCTGTATTTTACCCAATATATTTGGGCTGCAGTATAATTATTTTTGGTTCTGTTATGGAGCTTAAAACTAAGAACTTTAGGAAAACATTAATATTTAAGAGGCCAAAAGTTATGGTTGGTGTGCCTCAGGTTTATCAAGCGTTAATTAAAGCCCCTATGCCAAAATGGTTTATTAAACTTTTTTATCCAATAGAGCTTCATATTTCTGGTGGTGCTGCCATATCAGCAGACACTTTAGATGCTTTTGAGAAAAAATTTGGAGTGCCAATATTAGAAGGTTACGGTCTTTCTGAAGCCTCTCCTGTTGTTTCTTTTAATACTTTTAAAGAGCACAGGGCAAATACCGTTGGTAAACCTATGCCTGGTATTGAAGTAAAAATTGTAGATGATGATGAAAATGAAGTTCCAGTAGGTGAAGTAGGTGAGTTAATTGTAAAAGGTGGTAATGTTATGAAAGGCTATTATCATATGCCAAAAGCCACAGATGATGCCATAAGAAATGGCTGGCTTTTTACTGGTGATTTTGCAAAACTTGATGAAGATGGATATATTTATATTGTTGATAGAAAAAAAGATTTAATTATATCAAAAGGTATAAATGTATACCCAAGAGAAGTGGAAGATGTAATTAAGCAGGTGGAAGGCATTGATGCAGTAGCTGTTATTGGTGTACCTGCAGATGATAAAGATGAAACCATAGTGGCTTATGTTATGAAAAATGAAACTTCTAATGTTACTGTTCAGCAGATTAAAGCCCATTTAAAAGAAAACCTTGCCAGCTTTAAAACACCAAAACATATTTTTATAGTGGATGAACTGCCACTTACAGCAACAGGCAAAGTTTTAAAACGACAACTAAAAGAAAAAATAAAAAATGGTGAAATAAAAATAGATTAATAAGCTATATTTAATCGGTATAATATATGAATAAAATAGTTATTATTACAGCATTTTTGTTATGTTTTTACGGTATATCTTATGCACAGTTTTTTTCCATGCCAGACTGTTCAAAAGTTACTTTTGCAGAAGATAATATTACTGTGGGCAGTTGTAAATTAAATGTGTATGTGGCAGAAAACTATCAGCAGAAAGTGTGTGGTATGCTTAATTTTACTGATAAGACTTTTTTAAAAGATGGTATGATATTTAAAGGTGATGCTTTAAGGGTAAAAAGCTATAATTTCCATACAGAAGGTATGCAGATGAATATTAGGATTATGGGTATTGTGCTAAATAAAGATAATACATATAAAGTATATAATAATGATGCTAAACATTCTCCTCCAGGTATTGCTTCTATTATCATATATGGTAATTCTGTTTTTGAAACCAGTGAAGAAAAATATAAAAAATTAAAGCAGTGCTTATTGGATTAAGGTAGTTATAATGAATAAAAAAATGTATATACAGGCAGAGAAAACACCATTAAATATATCTATAAAAACTTCTACCAGGTATGGTGGATATTCTAAAGAACCATATAACAGCTTAAATATGGGTTATTTTACAGGGGATGATGTTACAACTGTAATAAAAAATTACAGATTATATGAAAAAGAGATTAATACATATAATATTATTACATTAAACCAGGTTCATGGAAATGATGTTTTAGAAGTAAACCATGAAAATTCATCTGATATACTGTTTTCTAAAGCAGACGGTTTATTTACCACTGAAAAAAATATACCATTAGGGGTAATTACTGCAGACTGTCTGCCTGTTATGCTTGCAGGGCAGAGGTGTATTGCTTCCCTTCACTGTGGGTGGCGAAGTTTAAATAGTGGCATAATAGATAATGCTTTTAAGCTGTTTAATATACATAATGATATAGTGGAATATGCTTATATTGGTGCCGGCATATGTGAAAAATGTTATGAAGTGCAGGATGATTTAGTTATGCAGCTGGTGGAAAAATATAACCCGCAGAAAGCATTACAAAAAAAAGATAGTAAACATTATTTACTAGATATGAAAAAACTTGCAACTAATGCTTTGATTTATAATTGTTTACCTATTGATAATATTGAGATAACTAAATATTCTTCATGTTGTTTTGAAGAATTTTATTCTTATAGATTAGAAAATGGAAAAACCGGTAGAATGGTAACAACCATAGTAAGAAATGGGTAAGTATGAGCATTATAGAAAGTTATAATAATATATACAGTGAAGTTTTAAAGTGCAGTAAAAAAGCAGGTCATAATGTAGAGCTTTTAGCAGTTTCTAAAAACCAAGATATAAGTAAAATGGAAGAATTAGCCTGCAATAATGTTTTAATGTTTGGTGAAAGCAAAGTTCAGGAAGCACTTCCAAAAATAGAGTATTTATCTAATAAATACAATAATTTAGACTTTCACTTTATAGGAAAAGTTCAAACAAATAAACTAAAAAAAATTGTGGAATATTTTAATTTAATACATTCAGTAGATAGGCAAGATGTGTTAAAATTAATAAACAACTATGCCTGTGAATTAGGTAAAAAACAAAATGTATTAATACAGTTAAATATAGCATGTGAAACACAAAAAAATGGAATAGCCGTTGAAAATCTTGATGATATTTTAAATGCTTCTGCTGCTTTAGAAAATGTAGTAGTTAAAGGGTTAATGTTTATGCCCCCTTATGAAGAAGATATTACAAAAAATATAAAATATTTTGACATGGCAAATAGTCTTTTTAATAAATACAAAAGTAATACATTTAATACATTATCCATGGGTATGAGCCATGATTTTTGCCTTGCCATTGAATATGGTGCAACTTTAGTACGAGTTGGTACAAATATTTTTGGAGAAAGGCTTTAAATTTATTGATATTTTTTAAAATTTAGTTCAATATATAAAGCTATGTATTTATTTAGGAGTTTTTATGTCGTTTGTTATTTTTTTAGCAAAGGTATATATTATTGTTTTACTTTTAAGGTTTGTAAGCAGTAAACAGGAATTAATGTTTAACCCACTTGGTAAATTATTAGATAAACTTACAAAACCAGTATTACCAGTTAAAAATTCAAATAAATTTATAATCTTATGGATTTTTGGGTTAGTAATAGTAACATCAATACTTTCAGCAGTTTCCACAAATATCCAGCAGTTTTTTATATTATTTATGCTTACTTTTAAAGATTATATTTATTTTTTCATGGTATCATATGTGGTATTTATGGTTATTGGCAGTCTTGGAAACAGACCTATTGGCGGCGGTATTGCTTCCCTTTGTTTTCGTTTAGGGCTTCCCTGGGTAAAACTTACAAGAATGTTTATACCTATTAGTAGTGGCAAAATAGTTATACCTGCCATAATAACAGTTTATGTATTAACTTCTTTTTTACTGCTTATTATAGATACATTATCTAGTTTATTACTATTTAAAAGTATAGGTAACCCAATAAATACAATAGTTCCAATAATGGCTTATGGAGCTTACTGCTTATTTGATTTACTTTTTTATATGAGTGTGGTGCTTGCTGTTAGGGCATTAATATCATGGGTTAGTCCAGACCCTAGAAATATGCTTGTGCAGTTTATATATATTATTACAGAGCCCGTATTAGAGCCATTAAGAAGGCTAATTCCACCAATTGGGTTTATAGATTTTTCAGCTATGGTGGCAGTTTTAGGTTTTTATTTTGCTTCCATAATATTAAAAGGTTTAGTTAGTCCATTTATATAAAATAAGAGGTTGTTATGATTTTATTTAGGATAGCTTATGTTATTGTAGTTTTTGCAATATTTATTATTTTTAGGCAGAGTATGGATATTAGTTTTTATATGTCTTTACTTTATGCTGGTGTTACTGTTTTATGTATTTCACTTTTAGATGTGGTGCTAGGTGGTATAAAAAGCTACAGAATTATCACATCATTTTTAGTAGGTATTGCATTTTTAGTTTTAGGGTTTTTACTTATTCAGTCATTTCAATCTGTATTTCAGCAAAAAGAAATAAACTTAATTGTGCTTTTTATGTTTTTATATGCTGGTATTATTATTGGTAATAAAAACCATAAGTTTTTTGAATCTTTAATTACTAATGTTACATTAAAACATAACTCAACTAAAATAAAAGCAGGTGGGCAGGCAAAAGTTTTAGATACTTCCACATTAATAGATGGCAGAATAGCAAATATTGTAGACTGTGGATTTATTGAAGGCAGCCTTGTTATACCTTCTTTTGTATTAAAAGAGTTGCAAAATATTGCAGATTCCCACGACCACCTTCGCAGGCAAAAGGGCAGGCGAGGGCTTAATGTTTTAAAAAGACTGCAGGAACAGTCTAATGTAAAAGTAGAAATAGATAATACATCTTTTGATGAAATAGGCACTGTTGATGAAAAATTACTGGCACTTAGTATGAAATTAAATGCTGCCATTGTTACAACAGATTTTAATCTTGTGAAAGTGGCAGAAATTCAAAATATAAAAGTGTTAAACTTAAATAACCTGACAATAGCTTTAAGGCAAACAATACTACCAGGTGAAGATTTAGTTATAACCATTGCAAAAGAAGGTAAAGACCCTTCCCAAGGTGTAGGCTATTTAGATGATGGCACAATGGTAGTTGTAGAAAACGGTAAAAAACGCATAGGGGAAACAGTGAAAGTAGAAGCTACATCCCTATTGCAGACAGAATCAGGCAGGATAATTTTTACAAAGGTAAAATAAATGGGAAATATATCATTAATTATCCCTGCTGCAGGTGTGGGTAAAAGGTTTTCAAATAATATAAAAAAGCAGTTTTATGAGTTTGATAATCAACCTATCATATACTGGACCATAAAAAGATTATTTGAAAGTTATAATTTTAATGAGCTTATTATAGGCGTAAATGATGAAGATATTAGCTATATAGAAGAAATATTGAAAAACTTAAGCCTTAATAATGTTTTAGTAAAATATGCAAAAGGTGGCAAAGAACGAGTACATACTGTTTTAAACTGTGTAAATACTGCAGGTTGTGATTATGTAGCAGTTCATGATAGTATTCGCCCTTTTGTAGGTGATGAAACTATTAAAAATGTTATAAATAAAGGGTTTGAAACAAGTGCTGCTATATGCGGTATTCCCGTAAGGGACACTATGAAAAAGTGTGATGATGATAAAATCTTATCCACCATACCGCGAGATAATATGTTTTTAGCTCACACTCCACAGGTTTTTAAAAGAGATATTTTAATTAAAGCATTAAATAATGCACTGGAAAATAATATTATAGTTACAGATGAAGCTTCTGCCTGTGAATATATGGGTATTCCTGTAAGTATGGTGTTATCAAACTATGAAAATATAAAAGTAACTTATACAGAAGATATAGATTTAATAAACTTAATAAAAAATAAGTTTTTTTGAGGTTTTAAAAATAATGGGTGAGTTTAATATTAGCAGTTATATACAGACAATAGCTTTATCTATTGTGCCTTTTTTATTCGCTGTTACAATACATGAGTTTATGCATGGTTATGCAGCATATAAACTAGGGGATAATACAGCAAAAAATGCAGGCAGGCTTACTTTAAACCCAATAGCTCATATTGACCCGCTGGGGTTAATTGTATTAGTTGTAACCCGTATGATAGGTTGGGCAAAACCTGTGCCTGTAAATTACTATAATATTCGCCATAAATACGGTGTTGCCATAGTTTCTGCAGCAGGGCCACTGGCAAATTTAGCTACAGCTTTTTTATCTGCCATATTATTAAAAATATTTATGGTATTTATTCAAGGAACTATACCTGCTAATATTGCAGAGCCTTTACAGTTAATGATTATTTATTCTATACTTATAAATATATCACTTTTTATATTTAACCTGCTGCCTATTATGCCAATGGATGGGGCTAGGATAATTTGGAATTTTTTACCAAGAGAGCAGGCAGAAAAATATGAATCTACTGAAAAATATTATTTTATAATTATATTAGTGCTTATTGTTTCAGGAATACTATCATACATTATTACACCTATTAGGACGATGATAATTAGTGTTTTTGAAATTCTTTTAAATATATAGGGGAAATTTAATATGACAAAACGAGTTTATAGTGCTATGCGGCCAACAGGTGAATTACATATTGGCCATTATTTTGGAGCAATTAAAAACTGGGTTAATATGCAAAATGAATACGACTGCTTTTTTGCGGTTGCAGACTGGCATGCACTAACTACAAACTATGATAATCCGGAAAATATAAAAGAAATGCGACGCCAAATGGTTTTAACTTGGCTTGCAGCAGGGCTTGATGTGGAGAAAGCACCTATTTTTATACAGTCCCACAACTTATACACTGCAGAACTTTACCTGCTTTTAGGTATGGTTACACCTGTTGCATGGCTTGAAAGATGCCCAAGTTATAAAGATATGATAAATACTTTAAGCCATAAAGATTTATCTAACTATGGCTTTTTAGGCTATCCTGTATTAATGACGGCAGATATTATTATGTACCTTGCAAACTTAGTGCCTGTTGGGGTAGACCAGGTGCCTCATGTGGAGCTAGCAAGGGAAATTGTTAGAAGATTTAATAACTTTTATGGTGATATATTTGTAGAGCCAGAATCTATGCTTACAAATGTGCCAAAACTGCCAGGGCTTGATGGTAGAAAAATGAGTAAAAGCCTTAATAATACAATTCTTTTAACAGAAGAATCAGATGTTATAGATAAAAAAATAAGAACTATGATAACAGATACAAAAAGGCAGCGAAAAACCGATGTGGGCGACCCAAATGTTTGCCCAGTATTTGATTACCATAAAGTATTTTCTTCAGATGAAGAAAGGGCAAAAGTGGTTGAAGGCTGCACAACTGCTTCTATTGGCTGCATTGAGTGTAAAAAAATACTAATTAATAATGTGGAAAACTTTATATGCCCAATAAGAGAGAAAAAGAAACAGCTTGATAGTGAAATAAAAAATATAGATGAGTTTTTAGCACCATCTCAGAAAAAAGCAAACGAGATTGCTGGAAACCTTATGGAAAAAGTAAGAACTGCTATTAAAATATGAGTGAACTGCTTGATATTAAAATAATAGATTATGAAGGGCCGCTGGATTTATTAATACATCTTGTTTATAAAAATGAGATGAATATTTTTAATGTATCTATTTCTGAAATAACAAGCCAATTTATTGATGAGATTAGGAAAATGAAGGAAATGGATATAGAAATAGCAGCAGAATTTATTAATATGGCTTCATATCTAGTATATTTAAAATCAAGAATGCTACTGCCACGAGATGGCAGCAGTGAAGACGATATAGACCCAGAAGAAGCAAAATTTCGCTTTAATCAACTTTTAATTGAATACTCTTTTTATAAAGATATGGCACAAAAATTAAAAGGGTTTGAGATAAATTCTGGAAAGTTTTTAGCAAGAACAAACTCCATTGTAATTTTAAGAGAAGAACTTTTTACAGAAGATGCTTATAAACTGGCATCAGCTTTTTTTAACATATCAACTGGCAAAAAAGAAAAAAAAATGGTTGTAAAAAACTCTAAAATTGCAACAGAAGAAGTGGCAAAAAGGGTAAAAGAATACATTTTATCTCGTGAAAAAACACTGTGGAGTGAAATAGAAAAAACTTGTAATGAAAAAATAGAAAAATGTGTTTCCTTTGGTTCTGTTTTAGAATTAATGAAAATAAAGAAAATAAAAGCCTTTCAGGAAGGGAATTTTGAAGAAATACTTTTAACACTTATTAAGGAAAATAGTAATAATGACAATGAATAATGATGATAACTTTAAGAAAAATATAGAAGAAGAAAACAATAATAACCAGGATAGTGATATTCAAGAGCTAAGCGATGCTTTTGAAAACTATATGGACAATATTATAGATGAAGAAAAAAAAGCAGAAATCAATAAAATATCAAAAGAAAGCCCTTTAAAAGATATTCTGCCAGATTTAACTTCACCATATAATGCTGATAATATAACTGAAGATGGCACTCTTGATGAAGATGAACTTTCTGTGCAGTTTGATGAAGGATATTTTGAAAACAAAGAAAAAGAACAGGCAACTCATAATATAATAGATAATTATGAAGAATTATCAGAAAGCAGAGAAAAAAGAATATTTTATGCAGCCCTATATTTATCTGGTAAACCTGTGGAAATTTCCACCTTTAGCAAAATGCTAAACCCTATTAACTTAGAAAACAGGCTTATAAGTTATGCAGAAGAATTTAATAATATGAATATAGGTGTGCGTATTCGTATGGTTTCTGGTGGCTATCAAATAGTGGCAGATTCTGAAGTTACCACATTTTTAGAAAAATATTTTGGTGAAAAAACAGAATCTTTATCTCGTGCATCTTTAGAAACTGTTGCCATTATTGCATACCGCCAGCCTGTAACAAAAGCAGAAGTTGAAGAAATGAGGGAAGTAAATTCTTCAGGCACAATGAAATATCTGCTTGATAAAAACTTAATAAAAGTAGTTGGAAGAAAGCAGGTGCCAGGTAAACCATTATTATATGCTACTACAAAGTATTTTTTAGAATATTTTGGGCTTAATGATTTATCAGAACTACCAACCTTTAGAGAATGGCAGGAGTTAAAACAAAGCCAATGAGCGAGTTAGTAAGATTAAATAAATATATAGCTTCTATGACAGGCTACTCCAGGCGTGAAGCAGATAAATTAATTGAAGAAGGAAAAGTAGCTGTTAATGGAAAACGGGTACAAGAGCAGGGTATAAAAATTAATGAAAATGAAGATGTGGTTTTTATTAATAATGAGCCCATATATGAAAGCAAACCAGATGTTTTTAAATTTTATAAACCACGCAGGGTATTAACAGCTTATGGCGAAGGCAGGGGAAAAGATACTTTAGAAAAATTTCCACTTTTTGCAGGTAGAAAATTTCCTTATTCTGGCAGGCTTGACTATGAAAGCGAAGGGCTTTTAATTTTTTCAAATGATGGAGAACTTATTCAAAGAATGCAAAAGCCAGAATATAAAATGGAAAAAGAATATTTAGTAACAGTAGACAGGCTTTTATCCAGTGTGGAAATGGAAGAATTTGCTTCTGGGCTTAATACTCCAAAAGGAAAATATATGCCATGCAGTATAAAATTTGCAGGTAAATATAATTACAAAGTTATTATAAAAGAAGGGAAAAAACGCCAGATAAGAAATATGTTTGGTTATTTTGGCAGCAAGGTAAGGCGCCTTGAAAGAATAAGAATAGGACCTATTACCGTAGGGCAGTTAAAGCCGGGGGAATATGAAATGCTTTCCCGTGATGAAATTAAAAAATTATATAAAGCCACAGGCTTAAACTATAATACAAAATAAAAAGAGGTAAAAAATGTATAGAGTTAGAATAAAAAGTCATTTTTCTTCAGCACATAATTTAAGGGAATATCAGGGAGCATGTGAAAGGCTTCATGGTCATAACTGGAAAGTAGAAGCATACTTAAAATCTGAAACACTAGATAAATTAGGTATGGTAGAAGATTTTAAAATATTTAAAAAACACTTAAATGTTATAATGGACGAACTAGACCATGAATATATAAATGAGCTTGAATATTTTAAAACAGTAAACCCAACCAGCGAAAATATGGCAAAATATATTTTTGATAAACTTGCTAATCACTATGGTGAAAAAGTAGATAAAGTAATAGTATGGGAAACAGATACATCAGCTGCTGAATATTCAAAAGACTAGAGAAAATAAGGGGGAGCAAATAAGCTCCCCAAAATTATTTTATACCAAGCTTGTTATAAGTATTTATTAAATTTACATATTCTTCTGCATTTCTTTTAATGTGCTTTAAATCATCTTCTGTTAAATCTCTAATATATTTTGCAGGTGAGCCCATAAAAAGAGTGCCAGATTTTACAACTTTTCCTTGCGGCACAACACTTCCTGCTGCTACTATGGCATTTTCTTCTACCACAGAGCCATTAAGCAGTATAGCTCCCATACCTATAAGGCAGTTATCCTGTACTGTGCAGCCATGAAGTATTACATTGTGGCCAATGGTTACATTTTTACCAACTATAACAGGCTCTTTATAGCCAATATGCACAACTGAACCATCCTGCACATTGGAATTATCACCTATTTCAATAGAGTTAATATCGCCCCTAATAGTAACATTATACCATATACCAACATTATCTCCAAGCTTAACATTACCTATTACGTTTGCCGTATCTGCTATAAAAGTATTATTTCCTTTAGTTACACCTTTTTTAAGATTTTCTTCAACTATATCCATATTTACTTCCTTATAATTTTATATGTTCTTAATTTAATATATTAATTTTTTTAAAAAAATCTATTACAAATTTAAAACTCTACATGGTAAAATCTAAAAACGATTGCGAAAAATTAAATAAATAAAAAAGTGGTTGTT